>NZ_CALVBG010000007.1 GCF_944325745.1 uncultured Faecalicoccus sp.
GAAAATTTCACGACTTTAATCATTTCTTGAAGAATGGGAGTAGAAAAAGTAAGATATGTCACTAAGATACACGGAATTATTTTTTTGTTCTTTTTCTGCTCAAAATATTTTATACCGGGATCCAATCTGTTTCCCAACGATTTTGAGTAGCGTTCCACAGACGTTTATATAATTTTCCATTAATAGCAGCGTATCTCCATTCTAAAATATCCGCTCTTGTTTGACTAGCTGCAGAAGGCTTTGTAACAATTTCTTGTGATAAACAATATGTATCAGTTACAGGAAAAATAAATAAAGAGCATAATATTAACAAAAATATTTTTTTCATTGATTCATTATCTCCTTTCTATAATTGGAACATTATTAAATTCTTTACTATTTGGATTTTCAATTTCAATTTCAATTCCGTCAAATGTCAAAGTATAACTCCCATTTGAATAATGTGTTATATATCCTTTTTTCAGGTCCGAAGCCGTATAAGTCTCATGAGAAGAATATGGTTCAGAAAAATATGCTTCAAATACAATACTGTTGCTCAAAAAAGGCAAAAGAATTATAATTCCTAATAAAATTAGATTGGTTCGTTTTCGATAATTTGAATTCAATAGATAATCGATTCTGTAAGTTAATACTTTGTTATCTTCCCCGATGAAAAAGCTGGAAGAAATTGGTAATGCGGAATGATTATATTTCTGATCTTGTTTGACTATTAAATCTTTTAATCGAATCAATGTTTCAATGTACTCCATCGTCTGCGATTTAGTATACTGTTTTGTCGTTTGCTGATCTACTCTCATTTCCAAGGAAAGTTGAAACTTATTTGATAACCAGTATATTGGTGGAAACCACCAATAAATGATTTTCAATATGTTAAGAACCTGTTTGAACAGGTTGTCATGATTTTTAATATGTTGTAATTCATGAGTAACAACATTATTTACTTCAGCTGATGACAATTCTATCTCAGGAAGAAGGATTACTTTTTTTAAACCAATAACCATAGGTGTTGTGATTTCTTTTGTAACCCAGACTGGATAATCGTACTTAGGATCTATACTTAAAAAATCTGAAACCGATTTATGATCACAATTCCTTTTTAAATTACCGATAATAGCATTTATCTTTTTTAAGCTGAGAAAATATCTAATCAACTGTATCATGGATCCTAAAGCCCAGATAACGCATAGTATATTGAATACAGTTAAATTAGAAAAAACTTCATAATTCATGAAAGCTTGTATATTGTTCATCAGCAAAGGGAATGCGATTGTCACAGTGAATGGCAATTCTATAGGGAAAAGCATTCTTGCGATTATCACGATTACCAATGCTAATAGTACATCCATCCTAAGAAAACGAACCAATCGTTTATTTAGCAACAATAATACAAACAACAAAATTAAAATGGTCGACATGATCAATGTGATAAAAATCGAAGACATTGAAATTTGCATGCTTTAATCCTCTAATTCTTTTCTCTTTTTATCGATTAATTTACGAAGTTCGTCCAGCTCTTTTAAAGAGGAGTTGTTATTGATCAAAGAAGAAGTAACTTCAAATGGACTTTTATCCCCTAATAGAAATTGAATATAGTCTGATTGCGAAACAGTAGAAGAGTAAAGCCTAGTCAAAACAGTATGAGAATAACCTATATCTGCCACTTTAATATAGCCCATTTTCAAAAGGGAACGTAACACTTGTTGCACAGTGTTCATATTCAAATCATCATTTTTGCTTTTGATTTGCTGGGCTGATAAAGGCTCTTTGCTTTCCCATAAAATAGACATGACTTCATTTTGTTTTTTAGTAAGAAATTTTAGCTTCATGGGAGCCTCCTTTTCATTTATATTATAAACAATTAATTAATTTCACACAAATAAATTATATAAAAATTAATATTGTAAAAAATTAATCTATAATTTATAATCTAATTAAAGATAACGTTATCGTTGTAAGAAAGGCGGTTATAAACATGAAAAAAATTGCTATGATTGGTATCATTCTTTTTTCTGGGTTAATGATCTGTCCTACAATTATTACTGAAGCCGTTGAAAAAGATAACAACGTGTCAGAGGATCCGCAAACACAGTCTTATATAGAAAATGTATTCTCAGACCTTAACGATACAGATAAGGTCTTAGAGATGCCTAATGGTGGATTCTTATATGGAGAAGCTACAGTAATCAATCCGGATGGGTCAAGTGTTCATTACAACAGTGCTACTGACTCTAATTCAAAAACAGTTTTAGAGGCAAAGAGTTCTTTAAAAGAGCAGGCGGCCACTGGAAATTTAAAATATGAATAATTGAGATGAAAAAAATGAAGACTATTAGAAATTTATTATCTATAATACTAGCATCTTTTCTTCTAATGCCTGGAGTTCCTGTTTTTGCTGCAGAAAGAATGTCATTAGAAGATGCTGAAGAGCTTGTTGATCAGATGTTTGATGATATGGAGGGATCTGAAAAAGTTTTAGAAATGCCTGATGGTGGATTCTTATATGGTGAAGCTTATATCGCACCTGCGGAAGACATCACAGAAGTTTTGATTTCTTACGATAGCGAAACGGATCCAGATTCTAAAACAGTTGAAGAAACTAAAATTGATTTAATTGATGACTTGGTTAATGGAACTCCGACAATCCAACCGCGCGGAGCATCGGTACCTACACAAAATTATGTGTTAGGCCCGGGGGCTGTTTATAAATCCAGTCCATTTAGTGGGGCTGGCTGGCGATTCAGCGGATATATGTTCGCTCCTCGCCCGGATACTGGATATTATCTATTATGGACTTCTTATGGAGATGATGCCCGTGTTGGAGACATTGTCCAGGCCAGAAATACACTTAACGGAACTATCCAAGGCGAGATAATCTATAATGGTGTATCAAAATATATTAATAAAGCTACACTATCGCATGTGTATTACACTTATAATCCGGTAGATGGATCATACTATGTAGTTGCTAATTATTAATGTTAAAAAATTATAAGGTGTGGATATCTCTCATACAACAAATCTCAGCCTTATAATTATGTAAAGTGCCAGATTAACAACCTGGCTCTTTTCTAGTTTTTACTAAGTGGAATCATTGATGATACAATTTGTTTTTCTATGTCTACTGTTTGGCAACAAATACATACGTTTGCAGACGCTCAAAAGCCACTTTGACTTTTTGAGTAGGGAGTGCCAAGTTCATGCGAATCGTGTTTTCTTTTTGGAAAGGACGGCCATCTTGCCAAAGAACGCCGACTTCGATTCCTTTTCTTAATAAGGTATCCATATCTATGGAATGACTCTTGATCCATTCTGTACAGTCCAAATATAACATGTATGTGCCTTGCGGTCGAGAGATTTGGATCTCTGGTGCCATCTTCTTTAGGGCATCCAACGCAAAGTCAATATTGGTTTCTAAAACGGAGCAGAGCTCATCGACCCATTGTTCTCCTTGTTGAGAATAAGCGCCGATCAGGGCATGGACACTGAGAATGTTCGGAGAATTATAATGGGAGCGCGCTTCCGTTTTTAAGATCTCTTGTCGCATGTTTTGATTGAAGATCACATGGTAAGAACCGACCAGTCCCGCTAAATTAAAGGTCTTGCTGGGGGCGAAGATCGAAACGGTTCTTTGTTTGGCATCTTCATTGACCAGAGCTGTAGGAATATGCGTGTAACCAGGCAAGATCAAATCGCTCCAGATCTCATCGCTGATCACGATACAGTCGTTGTTGCGATAGACTTCCAGTGCTTTCTCAATCTCTTCTTTTTCCCATACTCTTCCGGTTGGGTTATGAGGAGAACAGAAGATGCAGACTTTGATGTGATATTGTTTGATCTTTTTGTCCATATCTTCATAATCCATACGCCAGATTTGATTCTCATCTAAGATCAAGGGAGAATGGATGATCGTTCGCTGGTTGTTGTTCAAGGTCTTGGTAAATCCAATATAGGTGGGAGAGTGGACCAAAATGGGATCGTTTTCTTTTGTGAAAGTTTGTAACACACTGCTTACGCAGCCTAAGACACCATTTTCGTATCCAATCTGTTCTTTCTTGACATCTATTTGATGCCGATCTTTTTGCCATCGAATGATGGAATCATAGTAAGCCTGAGGCAATTCAAAGTAGCCGAAGTGTGGTTCTTGGAGACGCTTTGAAATCGCTTTTTGGATCTCGGGGAAAACCGGAAAGTTCATATCGGCCACCCACATTGGGATCTTGGTAAAGCCTTCTTTGAGTTCTGCACCTTGGATAGGCATAGAATCGAGTGCTAAGGCATCATGCCCTTCGCGATTTAAAATCGTTGTGAAATCATAGTTCATAGGATCATCCTCCGTGACTAGTTTATCATGGTTACTATGGGGTGACACAATTTTATAGAATCATTTTACAATTTGATAGGATTTGTGTCTAAAATCCGCTTTTTCCTGTCTTGTCACCTGACATGACTCAGTGTATAATGGTCAAGACAGATTTTTTTGGAGGATTTCAAAATGGGAATCAAGGAAGAGATATTGAGATTAAAAAAAGAAAAGAATGCCGTTATTTTGGCTCATTATTATGTCTTGCCGGAAGTTCAGGACCTTGCCGATTTTGTCGGGGATTCTTTTGCGTTAGCGAAGAAGGCCAAATCCATCGATGCTTCGATCATCGTGTTTGCCGGCGTTTCTTTTATGGGCGAAAGTGCCAAGATCCTCAACCCGGATAAAAAGGTGCTGATGCCAGACCTTGAAGCCGATTGTCCTATGGCTCATATGGCCACTTTGGCAAAGGTTCAAAAAATGCGGGAAGAGATCGATGATTTGGCAGTGGTTTGTTATGTCAATTCAACGGCCGAACTCAAAAAAGTCAGCGATGTCTGTGTAACGAGTTCGAATGCAGTGGATATTGTTCGTAAACTTCCACAGAAAAATATCTACTTTATTCCCGATCGTCATCTCGCATCGTTTGTTCAAAATTTGGTGCCGGAAAAAAACATAATCTTAAACGAAGGGTATTGTCCGACACATCATGCGATGACCATCCAAGATGTCCAAACTGCCAAACAAGCGCATCCGCGGGCATTGGTCTTTGTTCATCCGGAATGTCCGGAAGAAGTTGTAAATTTGGCCGATTATGCCGGCAGTACCGCGGGCATCATTCAGGCTGTCAGACAAAGCGATGCGAAAGAATTTATCATCGGGACTGAAGAAGGCGTCTTGCACGAGCTTCGCAAGCAGAATCCTGAAAAGACATTCTATTTGCTGAGTGAAAACCTGGTTTGTGAAGATATGAAAAAAGTGACGTTGGAAAAGTTGGCGCAAGTGTTGCGCGATGAATCCAATGAAGTTCATTTAGATGAAAAGACCATGGAAGAGGCCTATAAAGCGATGGATACGATGTTGGAGATGGCTCAATCATGAAGTCGATCCATACCGATATCGTCATTGTAGGGACAGGTTGCAGCGGTTTGTTTGCCGCTTTACATGCCCCAAAAGAAAAAAAGATCCTGATGTTGACGAAAACGACATTAGAAGAAAGTGATTCCTTTTTGGCACAAGGCGGGATCTGTGTCCTGAAGGATTCGGATGATTATGAGAGCTTTTTTAAAGATACGATCAAGGCAGGTCATTATGAGAATCGTCGGCAGTCTGTCGAGATCATGATCAAATCTTCCCCGGAGATCATCGCCGAGTTAGAAGCATATGGTGTTCGTTTTGCCAAAGATAAAGATGGCAATCCGATCTATACGAAGGAAGGGTGTCATTCCAAGCCGCGTATTCTTTTCCATGAAGATATTACCGGCGAAGAGATCACTTCGTGTCTTTTGGCACAAGCCAAGAAACGATCCAATATTTCCTGGATGGAAAATATGACGATGGTCGATATCGTTGAAAAAGAGAATACTTGTTATGGGATCTTGGCACAAAGAAACGGGGAGACCTTTGCGATCGAAAGTGATTTTACGATCTTTGCGACCGGCGGGATCGGAGGCCTGTTTTCCAATTCAACCAATTATCCTCATCTGACCGGCGATGCGTTGGCCATCAGTTTACGGCATCATATCGCTTTGGAACATCCGGATTATATCCAGATCCATCCCACAACACTCTATTCTACGAAAAAAGGACGTCGCTTTTTGATCAGTGAGAGTGTCCGTGGAGAAGGGGCCAAATTATATGGCAAGGATGGCAAACGCTTTGCGGATGAAGTTTTACCTCGAGATTTGTTGACCCAAGAGATCTATAAGCAGATGAAAAAAGACGATATGCCTTATGTTTGGCTGGATATGACGATGTTGGGAAAAGAACAGATCCTCTCGCATTTTCCTCATATCTATCAGCATTGTTTAGATGAAGGCTACGACTGCACGAAAGAACGGATCCCTGTTGTTCCTGGACAACATTATTTTATGGGCGGGATCCATGTGGATGCGGTCTCCAAGACAACGATGGATCAACTGTATGCGATTGGAGAAACGGCATGCAACGGAGTGCACGGAGCCAATCGGCTCGCCAGCAATTCCTTGTTGGAAAGTTTAGTTTTTGCCAAACGGGCCATGCGCGATCTGCTGGCACAAAAACCGAAAACGACAAAAGAATTTTTAACTTTGGCCATAGAAACGGCCAAGACATTAGAACTATCAAGCTATAAAAAAATCGTATGGAATGCGATCCGAAAAAGAAAAGAGGGAAAAAAGATGAATTCAATTACGATGTCGATGAATGTTGATACCTTGATCCTTCAAGCACTTCGTGAAGATGTGACCAGTGAGGATATCACTACCAATGCGATCATGAAAGGATATCAGTCCGGAAGTGTACAGCTGATCTGTAAAGAGAGCGGTGTAATTGCCGGATTGCCGGTATTTGAAAGAGTTTTCCATCTGGTTGATCCTAAGACCGAGGTCACTTTCTTTTTTCATGATGGCGACAAGGTGCAAAAAGGCGATCTGGTTGCCGAGATCTATGGGGATATCCGTTCCTTGTTGACAGGAGAAAGAACGGCACTGAATTATCTGCAGAGAATGTCCGGGATCGCAACCTATACAGCCCAGACCGTCAAACTGTTAGAAGGAACGAATATTCGGTTATTGGATACGCGCAAGACAACTCCGAATATGCGGGTCTTTGAGAAATATGCCGTGAAAGTAGGCGGCGGCTATAATCATCGCTATAACTTGAGCGATGGGATCTTGTTGAAGGACAACCATATCGCGGCGGCCGGCGGAATCACCAACGCGATCCAGATGGCCAAAGAATATGCTTCCTTTGTTCGAAAGATCGAAGTGGAAGTAGAAAATATGGACATGGTCAAAGAAGCTGTCGAAGCCGGTGCGGATATCATTATGCTGGATAATATGACTGTGGAGCAGATGAAAGAAGCTGTGGATTATATTGCGGGCAGAGCTCTAACAGAATGTAGCGGAAATGTAACGCGCGAGAATATTGCACAATATATTCAAAGCGGCGTCGATTATATTTCCAGTGGTGCCTTGACACATTCTGCCAAGATCTTGGACCTTTCGTTAAAGAATCTAAAAGCGGTCTGATATGAATCGAGAAGACCGTCTACAAAAGCTTCTGACTCTTCTCCAGCACGCTTCCGATCCATTATCCGGAAGTATGCTTGCCAAAGAATTACATGTTTCCCGGCAAGTCATTGTACAAGATATCACTTTGTTGCGCGAACGCGAAAACGCCATTCTTGCCACTCGCTGGGGATATGTTTTGGAAAAGAAGCCGTGTCAGGAAATCATCAAAGTGCACCACTTTGATGATCGTATCGAAGAAGAGCTGAATACGATCGTCGATGCCGGCGCCTGGGTCAAAGACGTGTTTGTCCAACACGAGACCTATGGAAGACTCCAAGCCGATCTGTCGATCCACTCTCGCCGGGATGTTCAAAGATTTATGGAAGATCTCCGACAAAAAAATAGTGCTCCATTAACGAATTTGACCAATGGGGTCCACTATCATACGATCCAGGCCTTGGATCCGGAGTCGATCCAGGAAGCGTTGAAGAACTTAGACAAACTAGGCTTTCTTTGTTAAAATTGAGCCATGAATGAGTTTTCTTTATGGCAAAGATGCAAGAGTGATTTCAATAAATGCACAGGCTTATTATTGATTTATACCTTTTTATCGTTTGTTTTAGGAATGGGATTGGGATCCTTTATCGGAATCCTGCCCCTTTCTTTTCTTCAAAAGCTGGTTTTGATGATGCTGGCGGTGTATTTGCTGTCCTTGTTTGTGATCGTGATCGTCTTTTTGATCGGGAAGGTATGGTTAAAAGTGCCGCTCACAAAATGTTTGCGATCCAAAGTCTCGTTCAAGACGTTGGGACTCTCCACCGCATTCATGTTTGGCACGAGTTTTTGTGTAGCCTATTTTGTCAATCTGGTCAACTTGTTATTGATTCAGTTATTTGGAATTTCGATGACAAGTTCCCATTTCGACCTGGGTCCTTTTAACTTTTATACTTTTTTGATTTTGATCTATGTTGTTGTTTTAGGGCCCTTATTTGAAGAACTCTTATTTCGCGGTTTGATCTTGCGGACGCTTGATAAATATCATCGCGGTTTTGCGATCTTGATCAGTTCGCTTTTGTTTGGGATGCTTCATATGAATCTGCAGCAAGGCATCGTTACTTTTGCGATTGGTTGTGTACTGGCCTATGTAAGTTTAAAATACGATACTTTGCTTTTACCGATCGGGATGCATATGATCAATAATTTAGTCGCTGTTTTGGTGACATACTTTTCGTGGCCACTTCTGTGGGTCCTCTTCTATTTGTTTTGCGTGGTCATGATGGCAATCTTATTGTCGAAAGAAGAACGTTTCATCCATCGGTTATTTCAAAAAGAATATTGCACCTATCCTTATGGAAAGCTCTTTTTCAACCGCTGGACAACGATCCTGTTTTTGGTCGTCTTTGTACTGATGGCTGTGCTTGGATGGGGACAGTAAAAAAAATTTATTTTTCTGTTTGACATCTTTTTATGAGAATGCTATTATATCTAGGCAGTCAGCAATACGGGCCTGTAGCTCAGTTGGTTAGAGCGCACCCCTGATAAGGGTGAGGTCGCTGGTTCAAATCCATTCAGGCCCACCATTTGCTTTGATTGTTTGTGGGGTGTTAGCTCAGCTGGGAGAGCACCTGCTTTGCACGCAGGGGGTCAGGAGTTCGATCCTCCTACGCTCCACCATTTTTAAAAAATTCACCAAATAATTTTGGTTCTATATATAGAACATTCAGACGGACGCAAGGTTCGTCTTTTCTTTTTTTGGTTTGGAGCATACAAAAATAACATCCTCTGTCGAAGATGTTATCTTTGTTGTTATCATTTGTTATTTAGGAGAGAGATATGAAGAGATTTTTTTGTCTTCCCTTAAGACACTTATAATATAAAGAATTTTTATCGTTTAATTATTTGGAATTCGTGTGAAACTATGTGAGTCTTGCTGCGATTTTGGGGAATTATGGATTTCTTGGGCGGGTGGATGAACCATGGTATAATAGTTTGGATTGGATGTGAAAAGGAATGATCTTATTCATAAAGTGTCTGCCTAGGCTTTTTCGACAGGCAGGAAAAGATATGCGTCGCCATTTTGCTCTGACTTTTTCGTCTGTGCTTTCGATTGCGATTGCTTTATTGATCTCCATGTTGATGCTGGTTCTGGCATGGAACGTTTCTTCTTTTACGACAAATATTGAAGAAGAACTGATCGTTCAAGTGTCTTTGAATCCGACTCTGGATGCTGCCGGGCAAGATGAACTGGAAAAAGAGATCAAAGAGATCAAGGGAATCTCTTCGGTTCGTTTCAGCGATAAAGAAGCAGAGTTGGAACAGCTGATCGAAGATTATGGAGATACCTTTTCGCAATATGAAGGAGAAGACCGCAATCCCCTCTATGATGTATTTATCGTAGAATTAGAAGATCCTACACAAATCGATGCCATCACTTCCCAGATCTCTAAGATGGATGGGGTTATAGAAGCGACTTATGGAACGGATACAGTCAATACAATGGTGCAATTGTTTTCCTCTGTCCGTATCGGCGGATTAGTGTTTGTCGCAGCGTTGATCTGTTTGGCCATCTTTTTGATTCGCAATACGATCAAATTAGCGATCCAAGTTCGTAAAGATGAGATCCAGATCATGCGGCAAGTAGGCGCCATGAACTGGTATATCACTGTGCCTTTTGTGCTGGAAGGATTATTGACCGGCTTTTTTGGGGCCTTGATTCCTTCTTTGATCTGTGTCTTTGGCTATACCGCTTTATATCAGGCTTTAAACGGCGTGTTTATCTCAGAACTGTTTGTTTTGAAAAGCCCCTATCCGTTTCTTCTGTATGTTTGCGGCGTATTATTTTTGATTGGTATTCTGGCGGGCATGTTCGGAAGCTATTTGGCGAGTCGAAAGTATTTGAGGTGGACAAGATGAGAAAACGAAATCGTGTTATGATGTGCTGCTTGCTGATCTTTGGCATGAGCTCTGTTCTTCCTGTGTATGCCCAAGAGTATTCCGATAGTGACTATTGGGTCCAAAAGTGTTCTCAACCGCAAAACTCACAAGCGGATGTGCAGGCGTGCCAGGGATTTCAGACTGTTCAGCAGCAGCGTTATGAAGAACTGCAAGCCAATATTGAACAATATTCGAATGATATTGCTTCTTTGCAGGCGGATACCGAGAAAATGGAAGAGCTGGCAAAGACGCAAAAAGAACTGCAGGAAACTTTGGAAGGTCAGATCCAGGAAAAAGAAGCAGCTCTGCAGACGATCCAGGAACAGATCAAAAAATTGGATACCGAGATCCAGAAAAAACAAGAAGAGATCGATGCCTGGAACAAGCAGATCGTGACGCGGATGCAGGAGGAACAATCCAATACAGGGACAAATATGGTTGTCGATCTGATCATGGGATCCTCCGATCTGAATGATATGTTACGACGAATTACAGGGCTAGAACGGATCACAGAAGATGATCAGGACCAAATTGAGCAGTTAAAAGAATTAAAGGCCGAACTGGATCTTCAGAAATCCGAACAAGTCCGTTTGGAAGAAGATACAAAATCTCAACAAGATCAATTGGAGAGTCAGCGCCAGCAGGCGCAACAGCTTGAAGAATCGTATAACCAGCTGGCAGAACAATACCAACAGAAGATGGCGGAATTACAGGCAGCCAAACAAGCCGCTTTTAACGATATTGAATCGTTGCGCTCCAATATGATCTCGGTAAGCTATTCCGGCACTTTGACCAATGTCAGCGGTTTTACGGCTCCCATATCCGGAGGCCGGATCTCGGCTGGTACATGGGCTTATTCTGGCGGTGGTCTGCATCTGGGGATGGATTATGCGGTCCCAATCGGGACACCGGTCAAAGCGCCGGCTAACGGCGTGATCTTGTATGCAAACAATCCGGCTCCTTCGAATGGCGGTTATTTAGGCAACTGGAGCGGATATCCTTTTGGCGGCGGCAATACCTTCGAGATGATCTGTATGGTCAATGGAACTACTTATGCCATCAGTTTTGCACATTTATCACAAGAAGGATTTGCGGTTTCTGCCGGGCAGAGCGTTGTTCAGGGGCAGACACTGGCATTAACAGGAAATTCCGGCAATTCCAGCGGACCTCATTGCCATATCGAAGTTTATAATTTAGGCACGATGTCTTTAGAAGAAGCAATCTCACGGTTTTCCAGCTCGGCTGATTTTGCCTGGGGTACGGGATGGAATACTACCGCAACAGCTTGTGAAAACGGGCATGGAACACCATGCCGTGAAAGACCGGAGCGTTTCTTCGGATAGGAGGTTGTCATGATCGAATTTAAAAATGTTACAAAATCATATCCGAACGGGGTCCATGCCCTAAATCGTATTTCTTTAGAAATCGAAGATGGGGAATTTATCTATATTATCGGACCCACCGGATCCGGCAAAAGTACAATCATCAAGATCTTAAATGGGGAAGAAGTACCGGATTCGGGCTTGGTGATGGTGGATAATGTTGATGTGGGAAGCTTGAAACATCGTAAAGTTCCTCAATATCGACGAAACATTGGCTGTGTCTTTCAAGATTATCGCTTGTTGCCGGCTTTGACCGTGCAGGAAAATATTGCGTTCGCTTTAGAGGTGTTAGGACTTCCCAAGAAAATGATCCGTAAACGGGTCCAGGAAGTCTTGGAACTGGTCGATCTGAAAGAAAAGGCACGCGCTTATCCCGATGAGCTTTCCGGCGGTCAGCAGCAGCGTGTGACGATCGGACGGGCCATCGCCAACCGACCCAAGATCTTGATTGCGGATGAACCGACAGGAAATTTAGACCCTGAGAAATCACGTGAGATTATTGCCTTGTTGGAGAAGATCAACGCGATGGGAACGACCGTGGTCATGGTGACGCACGATATCGTTCTGGTCAATGAATTCAAAAAGCGCACGATCACATTGGATCAGGGCTTTGTGGTAAAAGATTCAAAGAAAGGCGGCTATGTGAGCGTATGAAACGATGGTTATCGCTGTTGTTTTATGAATTCAAGTATGCCTTCCTGGGGATCCGTAAGCATCTATTGTTGACGATATCCGCTATCAGCTGTATGATCGTTTCTTTATTTTTGATCGGCCTGTTTTTATTGATGGGACTGCATGTGGATCATTTCGCAACGAATGTACAGCACGATATGAGTATCCATGTCGTATTGAATCAAAAGATCGAAGATCAGGAAACGATCCGACAAATCGAAAAAGAAATCGATTCGATATCGAATGTGGAGTCGATTACATTCTCGGATAAAGATCAAGAATTAGAATTGATGATCCAGGAAAAAGGCGAAGCTTTCGGCCTATATCGGGGAGAAGAAAATCCTTTATCTCACGCCTTTTTTGTGATGGTCAAAGATAGTTCCAAGATCGATCAAACCGCCAATAAAATCGAAGAATTAGAAGGTGTAAGTTCAGTGGCTTACGGCGGATCGAGTGTTCGTGATTTGATCGATTTGATGGATATTGCCCGTAAGGTGGGCTATGGATTGGCTGTGCTTCTTTTGGTCTTATCGCTGTATTTGATCTATAATACGATCAAGACCACGATCTATTCCCGCCAAGAAGAGATCGCCATTATGCGTCAAGTGGGAGCTTCCAATGCGTTTATTCGGATTCCGTTTGAGATCCAGGGAGTTTTGATTGGAGGCATTGGAGCTCTGGTTCCTTGTTTATTGTTAGTTTTTGGATATCCAAAGCTTTATGAACAGATGCACGGGATCCTTTTCTCGCATCTATTCTCTTTGATCGAGCCGGCACAAGTTTTCTGGACTGTAGGAAGTTGTGTTGTAGTTTCGGGCTTGCTGGTGGGCATCCTTGCCAGTTTGTTGGCAGTGGGTAAATCCCTGCGCGTCAACCGTTAAAGAAAGGAAGAATTTGATGAAAAAAGCTGAGTATAAAGAAACGACTCTGACAGTAATCATTGTGATCTTATGCCTTCTCTTTTTTGGCTTGGGTGTTTCAGTCCCTATGATCTTTGATCGAGGGACAAAATCCGAAGATGTTGCCAGTGACGAGAAATTTAATGCGATCTATGATCTGCTTCGGGAAGAGTGGTATTTTGCCGATGAAGTGGAAGATATCGATAAAGTTTTATTAGAAAAGGCCATCGAAGGGATGACCGATCTGGAAGAAGATCCGCATACGAATTATTATGATCTTGAGTCTGCTCAAAAATTCTCAGAAAGTTTGGAGGGCTCGAATGTGGGCTTGGGAATGTCTTATTTTCTCGATGAAGATCAAAACTTTGTAGTCAAGGATGTTTTCCTGGATTCACCGGCTGAAAAAGCAGGATTACAAACAGGCGATGTGATTACAACGATCGATGGGCAGGCTTGTTCACAGAACGACTCAGATACTTTGGTTCAGCGGATCAAAGATCATGAAGGCACACCGTTAGAGATCGTTTATACTCATGAGGGAGAATCCCATTCCATAACAATCGAACCGACAGAGTATGATGAGACTGTCTCTTGTCAGTTATTTGAAGATCAAGGATTTGCCTTACTCCGCCTGACAAGTTTCTCTGAAAACAGCGGAGCGGATTTTGCGAAAGCTATGAAGCGGATCCAAGAAGCCGGGATCCAAGATCTGATCCTGGATCTAAGAGGCAATACCGGAGGATATCTGAGTGCTGCCGTAGATATTGCCAGTTCTTTATTGCCGAAAGGTAGCGTAGTCGTACAAGAAGAAGATAAAGACGGGCATCGCAGTGAATCGAAAACAAACGATGACTACGATCAAGTCAAGTTAGATCAGATCGTAATTCTTCAAAATGCAACCACGGCCAGTGCCAGTGAAGCGCTGATCGGCGCACTCAAAGATAATCTGGGCTCTGTGGTGACTACGGTGGGAACGACTTCTTATGGAAAAGGAACGGAACAAACCAGTGTTCCTTTCAGTGATGGAACAAGCATCAAATATACGATCGCCAAATGGTTTACACCGAATGGAGAATCGATCGATCAAGTTGGATTTGTTCCCGATGTAGAAGTTTCTTCTTCCGAAATTGAAAATGTACAATACAATGCGGAAGAAACAAAAAACACACTGGAACCCGATACAGTTTCTGTCAACGCGAAGGCAGTTCAGATCTTCTTGAAGTATTTGGGGTATTCTGCCGATCGGACCGATGAGTATTTTTCGGAGGCGAGCAGCGAAGCCTTAAAACTGTTCCAAAAGGATAATGCCTTGTCGATCAGCGGCAAGTGCGATCCGCAGACATGGGAAAAGCTGTATCAGAAAGCGATGTTGAAATACAATCAAGATACTTTATATACCGATCAACAGATCGAAACGGCGATTGATCAGCTCGAGGCATCTTAGGATGCCTCTTTTTTCACTTTCTTGCATAATAATTATCGAAATTTTATAATGAAATGGTGAATCAAGAGGACGATATGATCATCAAAGTTGGGACGCGAAAATCAAAATTGGCTTTAAAACAGACCGAACTGGCCATCGAGACTTTATCCAAGATCTTTCCGGATCGATCCTTTGAGATCGTGCCGATCTGTGTCAAAGGCGATCGGGATAAACAGACGCCGTTAGTTCAAATGAGTCAAAGCGGCATCTTTGTCAAAGAAATTGAACAAGCTTTACTGGATCATACGATCGATCTGGCAGTACATTCCTTAAAAGATGTCGGTTCCATGATGCATCCTGATTTGATGTTGTTGCGGCACGGGATCTTTGAGGACCCTAGAGATTGTCTGATCTCCAAAGGGCATCAAACCTTGCTCGAATTACAGCCAGGGGCTGTGATTGCGACCGGCAGTCTTCGCCGCCGTGCCTGTATTCATCGCCTTCGTCCGGATATTCAGTTTGTGGATATACGCGGGAATATCGAAACGCGCCTGCAAAAGTTTCAAACCTCCGATTGGGATGGGCTGGTTTTGGCCAGTGCGGGCTTAAAGCGGTTAGGACTGGAATCACAAATCGATGAACATTTGGATCCTTCTATTGTAATTCCGGCTTGTGGTCAAGGCACTTTGGCTTTGCAGATTCGGAAAGAAAATCAAAAAATGTATGAAGGATGTTTCCCGAAGACTTCAAGAATGCTTGAAGTTGAGATCGAACGAGATTTTTTAACACAAAGCCAAGCGGGATGTCATATGCCGGTGGGCTGTTATGCCAAGATCCAAGGACAAGAAATCAAGGTTGACGCTTGTTTGGGGGAAGAGGAATCTTCCTGTATTTTTGTGCATGAGTCTTTTTCTTTGGATCATTTTGAACAAATCGGAGCTCAGCTTCTTAAAAGAATAAAGGAACAATCATTATGATATGGTTTGTGGGAGCGGGATGTTATCATCCCGATATGTTGACGATCGGCGCCATCAAATGTTTGAAGATGGCAGACTGCGTTTTATATGATCATTTAGTAAACCCTGAATTTCTACAATACACTTCTGCTGAGTGTGAATGCATCTGTGTAGGGAAGCGCGGTTATCACCCTTCTTTCTTGCAGACAGATATTGAAAAACTGCTGGTGGAAAAGGATAAAGAATATTCTAATGTGGTCCGCTTAAAAGGCGGAGATCCTTTTTTATTTGCCCGCGGCAGTGAAGAGATGCGCTATGTTCTAGACCATGGGTGTGATTGCCAGTATGTACCGGGAATCAGCAGCGCTATCGGGGCTTTGGGATTTGCCGGGATCCCGGTAACACAAAGATATGTTTCGACAGGATTTGTCGTGCATACTTTGCACACGCAGGATGGAAAAGATCCCTTGGATTATACAAAAATTGCGCAGGAAAAGAATACTCAGATCTTTTTTATGGGATCACATAAGATTGAACAGCTGGTGAAGAACTGTCTTGCACATGGGATGGCAGCGGATACTCCGATTGCCTTAGGGTCGCATTTGACCTATCCGCACCAAAAAGTCTTGGTATCGAGTTTAGGGAAACTCTTGGATCAAGATCTAAGCGCTTATACAAGTCCCTTGTTGATCGTGATCGGAGATGTGGTCAAAGAACAGGCTTATTTAGAAAACGCAGCGCGTTTACCGCTTTTTTCAAAACAAGTTTTATTTTGTTCTGTGGATCAGACACCCTGGCCTATCGAAGACTTAACGCTTCGCTATGGGATCTATCCCACCGTTCGACAAGTCGCAGAAGTGAAAACGATCATTGAGAAAAAGTTTTCCATAGAACCTTATTCCACTTTTGTCTTTGTATCGCGCCATGCGGTCGAGGGTTTCTTTGAAAATTTGAAAACGCATCATCTCGATGTTCGTGATCTCTATCAGAAAAAGATCGTTGCGATCGGGGCCAGGACCCAAGAAGCCTTACATCAAAGGGGACTTTTATGTGATCGGGTGTTTTCACATTTCCGCTCTTTTGAAGAGGAATGGCAAGACAAGTCTTCCGTTTGTATGATCAAGGCGAAGAAAAATGAATATGCTTATCCGTCTTTTTCGTGTTATTGCGTAGATGAAAAAGTCTTTGCGATCCCTGAGGTTTTATGGGATGCGGTGGCGGTGACTTGTTCGCGCTCTTTGGAGATCTTAAAAAATAAGGGCTTGGATCTGTCTACCCCGATTTTTTGTTTTGCCCATAAGACATTGCAGAAAGCCAAAGAATGGGGGTTCACCAATTTGCATCCGACACCGTCTTCCAAACAGGAACTGGTAGAGGAACTGATTCGTTTCTTGGGAGAAACATCATGAGAATTTGTATCGATATTGAATGGAAAGATCATGTGGTCTGTATTTTGGGCGCGGGCAAGGTCGCTTTGCGCAAAGCTCGTCAGTTTTCAGAAGCCGGGGCCCAGATCTATATTTCGAGTTTGGAATATGATGTTGAGTTTGAAGGACTTTCGGTCACACGATGTTCCTATTCCCAATTGATCCAGGCGTTGGATCAAGCGGCATTGGCCATTGCGGCAACCAATGATCGTCTTGCGAATGAGCGGTTTGTTCAAGAAGCCAAAAAGCACCATGTTCTGGTCATGGCAGCACAAAAAGAGGTAGGACAAGATTGTTTTAGTATGGTCGAGGTGCGAAAACAAGATTTGGTGCTGGCGTGCCATACCCAGGGAGCTTACCCTCTAGCCAATCGGGCCATCTTAAATGACTGGCAAGATCGCCTGCAAGACTTGAAAATCATCCGGGAACATCTTCAGGATCATCGCCATTGTGAGAAGATTTTAAATTTGAATCCCGAACATCTTTCTTTTTTGTGCTCCTTATTGAAGACACAAAAAGGAATCGTTGTGTTGATGCATGGCAATGCTTCTCAAAGGGCAAAGAGACAGGCAGAAAATCTCTGCCGGGAGATCCAGGAAAAGCACCAATGTCCCACGACGTTCTTTTTCATGGCTGCCAAGCTGCAAGAGATCTCGTTAGAAGATCTCTGTCTGATCTTAAAAGATCTCAAAGTGAAGGTTCATTTTGTCGCGCTTTTTTGGACACAGGGGCATTATATGCATCAGATCCAAACGACATTGGAAAGAGTACATTTTCCGCTTCAGCGGATCCCCATCGATGCAGGTGCCTTTGTGGGCCCTGATGAAACTTTGATCCAGCATACGCATCCTGTTCCTGAAGGAGATCAAAGTGTTGTGGTGAGCATGTTAGATTCTCCTTTTTTAAGGAAACAATATCCAAACAGCCGATTTATAGCTTGTTTGGAACAAGAAGAAATCATAGAAAGGATCGTCCATGAAATCCATCCGATATCTTAGCTATACCGCTTTATTCTTGGCGTTGATGATTCTTTCTGCCTATATTCAGATCACTTTGCCGACGCCTGTTTATTCCATGCATATTACGATGCAGTTGTTTGTAAGCATTGTTTGTGGTTTTTGTTTACCGATGCGATACGGTCTTCTTTGCATGGGGATCTATATTCTGATGGGACTGATGGGAATTCCGGTCTTTGCCAGCGGGGGAGGGATCCAGTATCTTTTGTATCCTACCTTTGGCTTTGTCCTTGGTTTTTTCGCATGTACAGGGATCTGTGCTTTTTTACGCCAAAGAAAAAGACCAAATTCCATGAAAGAGTATCTTTACATCGGCTCTTTTGGTCTTTTGATCTACTATCTTTTAGGAAATGTTTATTATTATTTCTCATTTCCCTTGTTGATGAATACACATATTCCTATTTGGCTGTCCCTGGTAAATGCCTTTTTGGTTTCGATCGTTCCCGATCTTTTGATCATGATCGCAGCTTGCCGGACAGCGAAATCCCTACAGATATTTTTTAAGTAACGCTTGCCACTGGTCGGCGTTTTCTTTTTGCCAGATCGCAAACGATGAATCCGCGGCTGTGACCATTTCTCCCAGTTCTTTGAAGAAAGCATTGATATCCGATTCTAAGAGCAGGCCGGTATCTTCACCGAATTGTGTATCCGCTAGACAAGGCTTTCCATTCAAAGACATTTTGAAAGCGGGATACGGTTTCTTATCCACTAATTTAGTAAAGCCTTGTAACCCAATCGTTCCAATCTGATGTGTACCGCAAGAACTTGGACAACCAGAAACATAGATTCGAGGAAGAATGCCTTCTTTAAAGTTGTAGGGCCGCAAGAATTCAATCAAGTTTTTTAAAACTTCATTGGAATCCCGCAAACCTACCTGACAAGTTTTGGCCCCGATACAAGAAACACTGGCTTCAAAAGAAGTGCGGGCTCCATCCTGGGTATGGGCTAAGATGGTTTTTGCTTCATCGATCGTCAGATTGACGATATAGATGTCTTCTTGCGGAGATAAGCGAAGTTCGACAGCTTCCATATCTTGGATCAAATGATTGAGTTCTGCCCATTTTTGAAGATCCATATTTCCGCAGATCGGGTGATATTTTACGGCATAAAGGCCAGGCTGTTTTTGGGCGAACACACGATCGGGCAGTTCTGTGGCAGTGGGACCGGTCTTGGCGATGATTTCTTCTTGAATGTTTACATCATGATTCAAGTTTTGTTTGGCCAGGCTGACCTTTTCCTGGAATTCTTTTTGGATCTCTTCTTCGATCAGGATTTGTTGGATATAACGCGATCTTGCCTTGGCACGATTCGTATAATTTCCATGTTCCATAAAGAAAAGGACCATCGTGTTGACATAGTAGAGGATGTCTTTGGGATCGATATGATCTCCGACTTTAACCCCCATCATCGGATTGTTTCCCAGGCCTCCGCAACAATACACATCAAAGGTATGATCTTCATTGGCGATAAATCCCAGATCTCTAAAATTCGCGTGAGTCTCATTATCTTTTGAATTTGAGAATGCGACTTTCAGCTTGCGGGGCAAAGAGTATTTGTTGATGATCTTGAGCAGATATTCGCCCGCTGCTTTGGCATAAGGATAGACATCAAATGGTTCCTTAGGATCTATACCGGATAATGGGGAACACATCACGTTTCGCGGATAGTCTCCACCGCCGCCTCGGGTCACGATCCCAATTTCAAGGCCGGCTTTCATGATCGGGGTCAAGGCATCGGCCTGGACATCATGCAGCTGCACGGTTTGACACGTTGTACAGTGTGTTCTGTGAATATCATATTTTTGGCATTGTTCGACGATAAAATGGAGTTTTTCCTTTGTGATGCGACCTTGATTCATGCGTAAGCGAAGCATAAAAGTTTCTCCGCCGCGTTGGGCATAGGATCCAAATCCTCCGCTGTACCCTTTATATTCTTTGATGGAGATTTCCTTTTGACAGAATTGTTTGGTCTTCTTTTCAAATTCTGGTAATTCTTGATAGAGTTCTTGTTGTAGTGATTCCATAGTTTTTCCTCGTTTCTAAATTTCATTATATCGTATATACGGGTCAAAAATGCATTTAGATGATTCTTTTTTTTGACAAATATTCGGAGTTCTGCTTTTCATGAATCAAGAAAACGATTAGAATAAAAAAAGAAAGAGAAAGATCTTGATGAAGAATTTGAAAAATATCGTATTATCACTGGGAATCTGTTTAGGGCTGCTGGTTCAGCCGCTCTTCGTTTTTGCCCAGGAAAATCAAGAAATCACGATCTATCATACCAATGATATGCATGGATATGTGACGGCTTCTGAAGATGTCATAGGTCTAGGCAAGATTGCCACTTTAAAGGCCATGGATCCCAATTCGATCTTGGTCGATGCCGGCGATGCCATGCAGGGAGCACCGCTTGCTTCCCTGTCTAAAGGAGCAGATATCATCTCTTTGATGAATACTGCCGGCTATGATGTAATGGCTGTGGGAAACCATGAATTTGATTTTGGGATCGAGAATTTATTACAAAACAAGGATCTGGCAAATTTTCCGATCTTAGGAGCCAATGTATCTTATAATGGAAATTCGGTTTTAGAATCTTCTGCGATCATTGAACGAGGAGGATATAAGATTGGATTCTTTGGCCTGGTGACCAAGGATACGGCGACCAGTACGAATCCATCCGGGATCCAAGGGGTCACATTTGCGGACGAGATCGAGACCGCTCAGGAACAAGTGACTTATTTAGAATCGCAAAACGTTGATGCGGTCATTGGCATCGTTCATTGTGGGGAACAAAGCGGCGGGGCTTCAACGACAGCCCAAGATCTTGCCCAAGAGGTTGCGGGAATCGATGTTTTGATCGATGGACACTCGCATAAAGTAGAAAATGACAAAGTCAAAAATCAAGAAACTGGCGAGGAGACATTAGTCGTTCAGACCGGATGCAATGGAGCCAGTGTCGGTGAATTAGCGCTGACATTTGACGAAAATGGAGAAGTGAACGCTACAGAAACGCTGTTAGATGTCGGCAGTGTCGCCAACATTGAAGAGAATGCTGCGGTCCAAGCTCAGCTCGCACAAATCAATGCGGCGTTATCTGACGAATTAAATGTAGAGGTGGCTCAAAGCGATACGACATTATGGGCCGGTTCTTTAGGAGATGGCGTCACGATCACCCGTGTGGTAGAAACGAATCTAGGGGATTTGGTTGCCGATGCCTTCCAGGCGAAAGCCAAAGAAATAGCCGGTGATTCTTTTCCGGTGGTTGCGGTGGAAAATGGCGGCGGGATCCGAGAAAAATTTCCGAACGGATCTATTACGCAAGGGGATCTTGTCACTGCGTTTCCATTCTCCAATACGGTGGTTTTAAAAGTTGTGACCCCTAAAGACTTGTACGAGATCATGCAGGAAGGGGCTTCCTGCTTGGATGGTCAGAATCCGGAAACGGGAATGTTGTTGCAGTTGGCCAATTCTGGAAGCTTTATGCAAGTCAGCGGAATGAAAGTGATCTATAACTCGGAAGCGGCCTCTGTTCAATCTATTACATTGGATGGACAAACTACACCGCTGGATCCAAACGATGCAACTACACAGATCCTTCTTGCGACCAATAACTATATTGCGGATTCTAAATTGGCAGATATTGCGAAATATGCCGAAGCTGGCGGTGAATTAGAAACGATCCAGGAATATCTTCAAAAGGCAGATTTAAGTCAATATCGTCAAACACAGGGACGGATTCAATTTACGGGCAGTGAGTATGAGCCAGGAGATTATCAGGCAACGCTGCAGATCTTAGATCAAAATCATCAGCCATTCACCAATCAAACGGTACAGTTTGTCGTGGATGGAAGGAATAAGATGGAAGCTAAGACAGATGAAAATGGCTATGTCTTGCTCACGTTAGAAGATGGAGCGCACAGTGTTCGTCTGGCTAGTGGAACCGAGGAAGTCTATGTGGATAACTATACTGGGTTTGGAATCATCGAAGGAAATTACCGCGGGTCCTTTCCAGTTTTGATCACGAGTGATTCTCTGGAAGAAGAAACCCCAACCCAGCCGGAAACTACGATTCTTTCCAATGCATCGGGTGTGAAAGTGGAAATTCCGACATCGGCTGCGCAAGGATTAGGCCTTGAAGTGAATCGTGTTTATAAAGGAATTGATGAAATCAAAGAGGTATTATCGAAACTGATTGCGATCGATTCCGATAAAATCGCGGTATACGATCTAAGTTTTAAAAAGGATGGAAAGGACTACGATTTCAACCAGCAGTTTGAAGCGAAGGTCATGATTCCGATTCCGGAAGGATGGGATCCCAATGCATTGGCACTTTATTACTATGATGAAGAAACAAGATCCGCTACAGAAGTCGCCTTCCAAGTCAAAGATGGATTTGTAGAGTTCACGACCAATCATTTCTCTTACTATGTTTTGGCACAAAAAGCGCAAGGAAAAGATCATTCGAATGCACAGACAACCGAAGAGAACAAAAAAGAAGATTCTCTAATGGAAGAAGGATCCAAGACTTCAACGCAGACAAATACAAGTTTGTATGTGGTTTTATTGGCAGTCAGTGCTGTTATATTGATCCTGATTGGAAAATATTTAAATAAAAAGGATAAATAAACTAGAAAGGCTTGAGAATGCTCAAGCCTTTTAGAAAGGAATAGATATGAAATTTAGTGATATTGATTTTTCAGCGCTTTCTCAAATGATGAATTCCATGAGTGATGAGGAAAAAGAACGTCTGAATTCGATGGCAGAAAACATGATGGAAAACATGAAAGGGCAACCGGAACCGGAAGAAGATACGGATTTTTATGAATTCTTTGGGATTTGTGAAGAAGAGTACGCCGATCTTCCTGGACAGGTCTTAGATCAGATCGAGGCGGCTTGTGATTTGGAGCAGTATTATGAGGATGTTCCGGAATCGGATTTCAGCGCTTCCGTTCTTTTCTTAGGGAAAGCGGTTTTGAATATGGTTCGTCACTATCACGCTCCGATCTATCAGAATGTATTGGGCTTGTCCAAATTTGTCAATCCACATACAACTGTTTTGTATGATTATTTCTATCCGTTGTTGGATGAAGAACATATCCATAAGCTTTGTGATGAAGGCTATGGAGAATCCAGTCTGTGGATCGATCATAAGAATATGCTGCAGCAGATCTATATGGCGCTCAACCGAGCAGAATATGACTTTATCAATTATGAAACGCTGCAGGAAATCAAATCCATATTGTTTGATCAAAAAGGTTTGATCCAAATTATAAATTTGATTTAAATAGAATGACCTATAGGAAGTGTTTGTTTAGGCTCCTTGGCCTTGGACATTTCCTGTTTTGTTTTTTTCTAGAAAACGCAAAGATTTTTTCTTATTATATAACTATGGATACGAAATATTTATTGGCAGAGGCTTTGAAGCGGTGTATGAAAAAAGCTCCTTTAGAGAAGATCACAATTAAGGACATTACAGATACATGCGGGGTCTCCCGCCAGACTTTTTATCGTCATTTTAAAGATCGGCAAGATCTGGTCAACTGGTACTTTGATAAGATTCTTTTAGAATCTTTTGAACATATGGGAGAAGGGAAAACGATCTACGACGGTTTGGTGAATAAATTTACGTTTATCAATCAAGAAAAATTATTTTTCTCGGCTGCCTTCAAAAATGATGATCAAAACAATCTGCGTGATCATGATTTTGAATTGATTCTTGCGTTTTATACCCATCGAATACAAGAAAAAACCAGGCATCCACTTTCTGATCAGCTGCAGTTTCAGCTGGAGATGTATTGCCAAGGTTCCATATATATGACAGTAAAATGGCTTTTGAATGGAGCTCAATCTTCACCGTAGAATCTCGCTAGGCAGATGGTGGATTCTATGCCCGAAAATCTACGGCAAGTATATACGGATCTGGATCTTTTATAAAGTGACAGATTCGTTTTTTTGTAACTTATCATACGCTAAGCCCATTGATAAAATAAAGATAGAAAGCGTTTACATAAAGGAGGAACAATAAAATGTCAAACAGAATTATGTTAAACGAAACATCTTATCATGGTTACGGAGCAATTCAGGAAATTGCCAATGAAGCGAAGGCGAGAGCTTATAAGAAGGCTCTTGTATGTTCAGATCCCGATTTGATCAAATATGGAGTTACTGGCAAGGTGACCAAAGTTTTGGAAGATGCCGGATTAGAATATACGATCTATTCGGATATCAAGGCAAACCCGACAATTGAAAATGTTCAAAAGGGAGTTGCAGCCTTTAAAGAAGCGCAAGCCGATTACATTGTTGCGATTGGTGGCGGTTCTTCTATGGATACAGCCAAAGCTATTGGGATCATCATTGCCAACCCAGAATTTGAAGATGTACGTTCTCTAGAAGGAACGGCGCCTACCAAAAATCCTTGCGTTCCCATTATTGCCGTACCGACGACTGCAGGAACAGCAGCAGAAGTAACGATCAATTATGTGATTACAGATGTTGAGAAAAAGAGAAAGTTCGTATGCGTGGATCCGCATGATATGCCTGTGATCGCAATCATTGATCCTGATATGATGTCATCAATGCCAAAAGGACTGACAGCTTCTACGGGAATGGATGCATTGACACATGCGATCGAAGGTTATACGACGAAGGCTGCGTGGGAAATGACAGATATGTTCCATTTAAAGGCAATCGAGATCATCAGCCGTTCATTAAGAAGTGCCGTTGCGAATGAAAAAGAAGGGCGTGAAGGCATGGCGTTAGGACAATATATTGCCGGTATGGGATTCTCCAATGTCGGACTAGGAATTGCACACTCTATGGCTCATACTTTAGGTGCTGTTTATGATACGCCGCATGGGGTGGCTTGTGCTATGATGCTCCCTATCGTTATGGAATATAACGCAGATTGTACAGGTGAAAAATATCGTGAGATTGCGCGAGCTATGGGCGTCAAAGATGTCGATTCCATGACCCAGGAGGAATATCGTAAAGCGGCTGTAGATGCTGTTCAACAATTATCTATCGATGTCGGTATCCCAACAAAATTGGAAGCTTTAAAAGAAGAAGATCTCGATTTCTTGGCAAAATCAGCTTATGAAGATGCTTGTGCTCCAGGCAATCCAAAAGATGCCAGCATTGAAGATCTGAAGGCCCTGTTTAGAAAATTAATGTAACAAAAAAAGCTATGTAAAACTCTATGGTGAATCAAAATCATCAAGAGCTTACATAGCTTTTATATTGGTTAAAGTATACATTGATATTGTTCAGAATCGTAAATAAAGCATAGAAACAAATAGTTTCTGTGGCGAAAATGTGGGTGAAACTGCAAAAAATAAAACACTTTCTTAATTTCGCCCTTTACCTAAAGCGTTTTTAAGAAAGTGTTTATTCGCAATGGCGCCTGAAACAAGACTCGAACTTGTGACCTGCCGGTTAACAGCCGGATGCTCTACCGACTGAGCTATTCAGGCAACTGCTCAATTATATTATCATACTCTTTTAGAGGACGCAATAGGAAAAAATAAAAAAATCAATCTGTACTTGTAATTTTTTAGGGTTCGGTTTTAAATGATTGTAAGCTAAAAAGGAAGTGGGCTTATGATCAAGGCAATCGTCATGGATATGGATGGTACTTTGTTAGATCCATCCAATAAAATCATGCCAAAAACCAAAAACGCATTGATTGAATTACAGAAAAAAGGTGTGCAATTAATACTGGCCAGTGGACGCAGTTATACCCGACTGATGCCGTATGCCAAGGAACTATCCATGGATAAACATCGAGGATGGTTATTAGAAGTGGATGGTGTTGCTGTATATGATTTGTCAAAGATGGAACGAAAGATCTTACGCAGGATGACCATAGAAGAAGTTCGAAGAGTATTTTCTGATTTGATCCATAGAAACTGCGAAAGCATGGCTTGCTTTGATGATGGTGTCTATGACTTTTTTCCAGAAACGATCCGTCAGATCAAAGCGGATCTAAGAATCAAAGAAAAGTTGCCAGAAGATTTCCCTTGGACCGGCGGGCCTTGGGGCTGGCTGGCAGATATGCGGGACGGCTATCCGAATATTCACTATATCCAGGATGTGCAGGAGATATCCCCGCCGATCAATAAAGTTCAGCTCATGCAGGAGGAACAAGAGATCCAGTCTTTGTATGAAGCTTTGACCGAGAAACTTCTGGATTTTAATGTGTTTCGGACAGCGCCTCGTCAACTAGAGATTCTTCCTAAAGGCGTTTCAAAAGGAGAGACCTTAGAGAAGATCATGGAATGGGAAGGCTGGACCATGGATGAAGTTTTGGCGTTTGGCGATGGCGAAAATGATGTCAGTTTATTTGATGTGGTCAAGAACAGTTTTGCGATGGGGCAGGCCAAAGCGTATGTCAAAGATCGGGCAAAATTTGTCACGGCTCCTAATGATCAGGAAGGAATCTGGCAGGCGTTAAATAAACTAGGCCTGCTTGAAGAATAAACAGTTCGATAAAAAGGAAGGTTGAATGAGTTGTTGAACTTTTTGATAATATTGATTGGATCCGTATTGGCAAGGACCGTCGCATGGGCATTTTCCTATTTTGGACTTTCTTCGTTTGAACAGCTGGTTTTTCATATTAAAGTGCCGTTGGAAGGAACGAATAAACGGTTCTTAGTGGACTGGGTCCGTCTGTGTTTTCTTTATGGTCTGATCCTGTCAGTTCTGATCTTTTTTCTTTTCTACATTTTGGATTTATCAGATGAATTAGCTTGGGTCTGGTTTGCCCTTTGCTTGATTTATTCGGCTGCCAAAGTCGGACTTTTTACGTATATTCTTCACCAGTTTCAATCCAGTGATCTTTATGAGAAAGAATATATTCATCCGGATGAAACCTCATGGATGGCACCGAAAGAAAAAAAGAATTTGATTCATATCTATTTGGAATCAATGGAAACCACTTATGCGAAAAAAGAAGATGGAGGCGATGCGCAAGAAAACCTTCTTCCATATTTAACTTCTTTGACAAAAGAAAATCTTTCATTTTCGCAGCACGACAAGATCGGAGGCGGCCTCGTGGTAACAGGAACCGGCTGGACCACGGGAGCAATGGTTGCATCCAGTGCGGGAGTCCCTCTGATTTTTCCCATCTATCATCCTTTTTGTACGGATAAAAAACCCTTCATGGAAGGGCTTGTCGGTCTGGGAGATATTTTAGAGGAAAACGGATACTCCAATACGTTGATGATCGGTTCTCAGGCGGTATTTGGCGGACGAAAGTTTTATTATGATCAACATGGTCATTATCAGATCTATGATTTAGACAGAGCAAAAAAAGAAGGCTGGCTAGATTCGGATTACCATACGTTTTGGGGATATGAGGATGAGAAGCTTTTTGCCTTTGCGAAAAAAAAGCTTTTAGAGCTTGCCCAAAAGGATCAGCCGTTTAATTTTGAAATATTGACAGTCGATACGCATCATCCTTATGGCTATCAACAAGATGATTGGGATCAACCTTTTACGAAGGGGATCTCCAATTCCATTTATCATACAGACCAGTTATTGAAAGATTTCATGGAGTGGTTGAAGAAACAATCTTTCTATGAAGATACCGTGGTCGTGATCCAGGGAGATCATACCAGTATGGCGGCTCAATATATCCATTCGACCTATGATAAGGATTTTGACCGTCGAATCTGGAATGTATTTATTCATCCTCAAAAAAAGACAAAAGAAACACAATATCGAGAATTTTCCACTTTAGATCTATTCCCAACGATCCTTTCTTCTTTGGGTTTTTCCCTGCCTAAAAAAGGCCTGGGATTAGGGCGCGATCTGTTGGGAGACCAGAAAACTTTGGTGGAAAAATACGGATGGGACACGCTCAATTTATGGATCAAAAAACGATCTCGCTTCTATCAAAAAAAGATTTTGAAGCTGGGTAAAAAAAGCTGATTTTATGGAAGCGTATTCGTTGACACTTTTCGTCTTCTTGGGTATCATGAAATCGTGCTTATACGACTGACGGAATTAGTGGAACAGACCACATGAAGTATAAGAGTGCATAGCCGACCGTCTGGGCAGAAAGAAAAGCCCGGAGGCCGGCTTTTCTTACGAAATCACAAGGAGGAAAACAGAATGTTTGAACAATGGAAGGGCTTTAAAGGTTCTAAATGGCAGGACGAAGTGAATGTCAGAGATTTTATTCAGCACAATTATGATCCTTATGATGGGGATGAGTCATTCTTGGCAGGTCCAACCGAGGCGACCGAAAAATTGTGGGATGCGTTACAGAAGCTCCAGAAAGAAGAACGTGCTAAGGGCGGCGTTTTGGATATGGAGACAGAAGTTATTTCAACTTTGACATCCTATGGTCCAGGTTATATCGATGAAAGCTTAAAAGATTTGGAACAAATCGTGGGGCTGCAGACGGATAAACCCTTAAAACGTGCTTTTATGCCATATGGCGGTATCCGCATGAGTATGGAAGCTTGTGAAACATACGGTTATACCCCAAGCAAAAAAATTACCGAAGTCTTTACAAAATATCATAAAACTCATAATGATGCCGTGTTTAGTGCTTATACTCCAGAAATGCGTCTGGCTCGTAAAAATAAGATCATTACAGGACTTCCTGATACTTACGGCCGTGGTCGTATCGTGGGGGATTACCGTCGAGTTGCCTTGTATGGAATAGATTTCTTGATTGAAGAAAAACAAAAAGATATGGCACTTTGCGGCGACGGAACGATGACGGATGATGTGATTCGTTTGCGCGAAGAGATTGCCGACCAGATCAAAGCTTTGAAGGAAATGAAAGAAATGGCCGCTACTTATGGCTATGACATTTCGCAGCCGGCAAAAAATGCGAAAGAAGCGGTTCAATGGGTATACTTTGGATATTTGGCTGCCATCAAAACGCAAAATGGTGCCGCTATGTCCGTGGGGCGCATCTCCACTTTCTTAGATATTTATATGGAACGCGATATCAAAGCAGGAGTCTTAACTGAAGAGCAGGCACAGGAATTAGTGGATCATATGGTCATGAAATTCCGTATGGTAAAATTTGCCCGTATCCCTTCTTATAATCAACTTTTCTCCGGCGATCCGGTTTGGGCGACTTTGGATGTTGCGGGATTAGGTATGGATGGCCGCCATATGGTGACGAAAACTTGTTTCCGTTTCTTACATACATTAGAAAACATGGGACCAAGTCCAGAACCAAACTTGACTGTATTGTATTCGAGCCGTTTACCAGAATCATTCAAAAAATATGCGGCGAAAGTCAGCGTTGCCACTTCTTCGTTACAATATGAGAGCGACGATGTCATGCGTCCTGAATGGGGAGATGACTACTCGGTTTGCTGCTGCGTCAGCGCTACACAAACAGGAAAAGAAATGCAGTTCTTTGGTGCCCGTGCCAACTTGGCAAAATGTTTATTGTATGCCATCAATGGCGGTGTGGATGAAAGAACGAAGATGCAGGTAGGTCCAGAATACAAACCAATCACCAGTGATGTTTTGGACTATGATGAAGTTATGCATAAATACGATTTGATGATGGATTGGTTAAGCGGTCTTTACGTAAACACATTGAATCTGATCCAGTATATGCATGATAAATACTACTATGAATCAGCTTTGATGGCTTTGATCGATACCGATGTTCGCCGTACGTTTGCGACGGGTATCGCAGGCTTCTCGCACGTTGTGGATAGTTTATCAGCCATTAAATATGCGAAAGTGACGCCTATCCGCGATGAAGATGGAATCGCAATCGATTATAAGATCGAAGGGGATTTCCCGCGTTATGGAAACGATGATGAAAGAGCCGATGAGATTGCCGTATGGCTGTTGAAGACATTTATGAATAAGATCCGCAAACATCATACTTATCGTAACAGTGAGCCAACGACTTCGATCTTAACGATCACAAGCAATGTAGTATATGGAAAAGCCACCGGAGCTTTACCGGATGGCAGAAAGGCCGGAGAACCTTTATCTCCAGGTGCTAACCCATCTTACGGAGCAGAAAAGAACGGTTTGCTGGCATCATTGAATTCAGTTGCGAAATTACCATATGAATATGCATTAGATGGTATTTCCAATACACAAACGATCAACCCAGGGGCTTTAGGACACAGTGATGAGGAAAGAGCTGAAAACTTAGTTCACGTGATGGATGGTTACTTTGATCAGGGGGCTCATCATTTGAATGTCAATGTATTTGGTGTTGAAAAGCTGAAAGATGCGATGGAGCATCCGGAAAAAGAAGAGTACCAGAACTTTACGATCCGTGTCAGCGGTTATGCTGTAAAATTTATCGACTTGACGCATGAACAACAGCTGGATGTGATTGCCAGAACATGCCATGATCATCTATAAGATCTATGAAAGGAAGTATTCATTCCATTGAAACCTTCGGCTCGGTTGACGGGCCGGGGGTTCGTTATGTGATCTTTTTACAAGGGTGTAAGATGCGTTGTCAGTTTTGCCATAACGCAGATACATGGCAGATCCTGGAACCCACCCAGGAAGCTAGCGATGTGTTAAAAAACGCGTTACGTTATCGTCCTTATTGGAAACAAAAGGGTGGCATTACGGTATCGGGTGGTGAACCTCTATTACAAATCAATTTCTTGATTGAATTGTTTACTCTTGTCAAAAGAGAAGGGATCCATACCACTCTGGATACATCTGGGCAACCATTTTCTAGAACGGAAGCTTTTTTAGAAAAATTTGATCGATTGATGGAAGTCACCGATTTGGTCTTATTGGATATCAAGCATATTGATGATCAAGCTCATCAAAAACTGACTGGATGGAGCAATCAGAATATTTTGGAACTGGCTAGATATTTAGATCAGATCCATAAACCTGTTTGGATTCGTCATGTATTGGTTCCTGAACGCACCGATGACGATGGGTATCTAAAACAATTAGATTCCTTTGTTTCAAGCCTACATAACGTAGAGCGTTTAGAAGTGCTTCCTTATCACACTTTAGGAGCTTATAAATGGAAAGAGTTAGGCCTTTCCTATCCTTTAGAAGGAATCGATCCCCCGACGGCAGAGCGCATTCAAAACGCCAATCAGCTGCTCCATACAGATCACTATAAAAAATATCAAGACTAAACAAAAAGCCAAGGAAATACAAAGTAAACTTCTGTACTTCCTTGGTTTTTATTATGAAGGATACAAAAAAAGGCATCGTTGATGGATGCCTTTTATACGTTATAACCAACTAAAGATGTTGAATAGAAATCTTCTAGGAAGACCAAGAAGTCCTGTGGTTTGTAAGGACTGCGTTGTCGCACCGGCATTTGGATCGGTCGTTTCTCCGCCAGTTCCCGGATCAACGGTTCCGCCGCCAGTTCCCGGATCGGTTGTTCCACCGCCAGTTCCGGGGTCTGTCGTTTCTCCGCCGGTACCAGGATCGGTCGTTTCACCGCCCGTTCCCGGATCCGTAGGCCAAGTACATACACCGTTAGACCATGTACCACCTTGGTTGATGCAATCTTGTTGAGCTTGATCGACCTCTGGTTCCGTTTCTTCTGGTTTTTCTTCTTCTTTTGTTTCTTCCTCTTCTTCGTCTTCTTCGTCTTCGCTTTCGTCCTTAGCGTTGCCGCCCGTTACTTTCGAATCGCCTTGTGATAAGAATTCCGTTTTGATATAACCGCCATTATAGCTCGATACGCCACCAGGTTTTTCTATATCCTTGTAGTTATAGAATTGAGCACAATAGTCAATTAAATAATCTGTAATGTAGAATCCTGTAGCCTGATATAAAACGCTGGTCGTAAAATAGTAACCTTGTTTTTCCATTTCAAAGGTATATCCTAACCAGGTTGCTACAGAAATATCGCTCGTGTATCCGACAGACCATTCATCACGATAGTTTCCGTTTGGAATACCATATTGGGCACCGTCAATCCCCCAGTCGGATGTACCGGATTTTCCATACACGGCATAATTTGGATTGTATAAGATATCATTGAACATCCCGTAGTTACCGGATACAACATTTTCCAAAAGATACGATGTCATGAACGCGGCTTCTTCACTGATCAAATCATATTCCGTAGTATCTCCAGCTGTTTCTTTATTGTCTGAACGACGGATGACATTGCGAACAGTATGGTCATTGACACGAGTTCCGCCATTGGCCAACATGGTATATGCGCTTGCCTGTTGACGAGGAGAGGCATACATATCGCTTCCGCCAATCGAATATTGTTCTACAAACGATTCACATCGCCTTTCCGAATAGCCCAGCTTCTTACAGAATTCAACCCAATAATCATAGCCTGTTTGATTGACTAGTTCGATCATTGCCTGCGCTGCCGGTGTATTTAAGGATAAACCTAAAGCAGTCTTCAAATTCACAACACCATGATATGTATGATCGGAGTTTTGAAGATTATTGCCAGAATGGAAGTAATCTTCCCCGTGGTCATTGATTCTGTGTTCCGTAGACCAGCCTAATAAATCAAAGGTAGACGAGTAAGCTAAGAGTGGTTTCATAGAAGAACCAGGCTGTCTTTCTGTGATGGAAAGATCATCTTTACCTCCGGTCGAATAGTAGGTTCTTCCGGCTCCTACCGCAATGACTTCACCTGTGTGATTTTCCACAACGGCAAATCCTGTATTCAAAACATCATTCGGGAAGGAAATGATATTGCCGGCACAGATATCATAAGCAACTTTTTGGACATTTTGATTCAAAGTCGTGTAGATATCCATTGGTACGACCGTTGGATCTTGTCCTGTCAATTCTGTGACTTCCGTGATGACTTGGCTGATGAACGGTGAATTCGGATCAGAGCTGGTCATTTCCTGGTAATCTAATGCGAACTCTAATCGAGTATTCACAGCTAACTGATACTCAGTTTCTGTAATATATCCATGCTGAAGCATCAAGGCCAATGTTGTATTTCTTCGTTCGGTCGCATTGGCCAAATAGTCCTGATCGGTTTTGATCAGATTGTTCAACGGGTTATAAGTGTCCGGGGCATTGATGGCTCCTGCCAAGAAAGCTGCTTCTCCTAAATTTAACTGCGATACATCTTTATTAAAGAAATATTTGGCAGCCTTTTGGATGCCTCGGGTGTTATACCCGGAACCAAACCAGATATGGTTGACATAATACTCAAAGATCTCTTCTTTATCTAAGGTTTGTTCAGCAATCAAAGATAAGTAGATCTCTTGTACTTTTAATTTGATATTGTCTAAGGTAGAAATTCCACCTTGCTCACTTTGAAGCTTTTCTTTTTGTTTGGTCGTGAAGGTATTATCGATCAGCTGCATGGTCAAGGTCGAACCACCTTGTGCTAATGATCCGCTTCGTAAATTGGTCAATGCACTGGCCAAGAAACGCGGCAAGTCAAACCCGCTGTGATCAAAATAACGCGAATCCTCAATACTCAAGAAAGCATCGATCACATCCTGCGGAATTTGTTCGTATGTAATATCTTCACGAATCTCGGCACCTAGTTCCGTTACGAGATTTCCATCGCGGTCATAAATACGCGAGTTAGAGATGGTCGTCAAATCGCCTTCTACGAACTGCATGCCTTCCGGATCATTGATGATGTTGACCAAGATAAAGAAAACAGAGATGCATCCTACTAAAAAGATAGAAAGAACTCCGATCGCTAATTTATTCCAGACATCCAATTTACGCCGTTTTTTTGTAGCGGGCGTTTTATTTTCCCCTTTGTTCATGAATTTTCCTCCTTGAAATAGATCTGATCAACGATTCGCAAGTAATCAAGACGGGGAATATACCCTTCTTGAATCTGATGACCATTTTCCTGAAACCAGGCATAGGGAATCGAACTTTTTGTCGTTTTTTCCATGGTTTGGATCATCAGCGGTGCATCGATCAAATACGTTTCATTGTAGCTGGTGAATCGGACGATAAAAAAACCGATTCCTCCATGAAGCTGTACTTTTTTTAAATGCTGAATCTGATGAGGATGGACGATGCCCATCGGAAACTGTGACTTGTTTTTCGTTTCCTTCGCTTCAAAATCGATATAACGACCCCGATACACTCCGTTGTAGTCTGTTGTCGACGGTGTCTTATAATAGGCTTCGACGATCTTGGCCTTGTTACGGGCCGGATAGTCAACGTGGACAACCTGAACGGGCGTTGGCTTTTTATAAATCAAGGCTTTATCGCATTCCCGATAGTAAGCATTTGTATCGTTGATATCCGCTTCTAAACGCATTCCGCGATGCGTATGACGGTCTTGCGCTCCTTGATTTTTTATCGGTGAAATCGCTGTTGGATATCGAACTACACTCATCGGCTTTATTATATATGAAATAGAGGGAACATTCAAATATGGTTGATTTTTATGGGGAAAAACGGCATAATTAATTGTAGTGTTTAGGGGGAATGACCATGGCAAAAGAGTTGAATCTTACTGCACAAGAAATATTTGAAAAAGAATTTCATGTTGATATCAAAGGCTATGCGCCGGCCGAAGTCGATGAATTCCTGGATCAGATCATTGAAGACTACCAAGTTTATGATGAAAAGATGGAAGAATTAGGCCAGGCATTGAGCCGCTATGAAGAGAAAATCAAAGAGCTTCAACAAGAAATCTATACTCTGCAAAGTGAAAAAACAAACCTAGAAGAAAAGGTCAATGCGGATTATATCAATGGAAACAGTGATACGATCGATATTTTAAAACGCATTGCTCGTTTGGAAAAAGCAGTATTCCATACAGGAGAAGAAACAGAAGAATAAAAAAAATACGATTTCGACAGTCGCTGGCGAAAGTTAGAGGAAAGTCCATGCTCGCACAGTCTGTGATGACTGTAGTGTTTGTGCTGGATGAAGTCATAAATCCAGGCAGGTCTTAGACCTGACGGCTGCCTGACTTCCTAAGGGAAACTAGGGAATGAAGGCTTTAAAAGTGCCACAGAGACGAGCCATTCTGGAAATAGAATGGGTGGAACGGGTAAACCCCACAAGCGAGAAACCCAAATTTGGTAGGGGAATCGGCCGGAATGAATCAGAAAGGAAGGTCGGATAGGAAACTATAGATAAATGACTGTCTAATACAGAACATGGCTTATGAAATCGAAGAATACGGGAGAGATCCCGTTTTTTCTTTTGTTAAAAACTTGGAAAGTGTGTGTGGCTTTCCGGGATTTGTGATACAATACTAAAGCATGAAAGAAAGTAGGTGAGTGTATGTCTCCGGACCCATTAAGTTGCAACAACAACCACATAATGAATCAAAGAAAAGGGCGGGGACATCACCAGTAGTCTTCGCCGATAAGGAGGGATTACTGTGCTGGAATTCTACAAAACTTTTGATGACGGAACTCGTTTGATCGATGCTCCGGAACGAGGATGTTGGATCAATGCGATTGCACCAACGGAAGAAGAAAGAAATTTTTTGATTGAACAGATTGGGGTTCTGCCAGAATTTGTCAAATCTTCACTGGATGAAGAAGAGAGTTCACATATTGATTATGATGATGATTTTGATCAAACCCTGGTCATTGTCGATTATCCGGATTCCGATGATAGCGATGCTAATAAAAATGAAGATTATACGACACTGCAGTATAAGACCAATCCAATGGGAATCGTGATCTTGAAAGGCTACGTCGTAACGATCAGTCTTTATGAGAACTGGTCTTTGCAGGACATGGCCCAAGGCCGGGTTCGTCAAATGGACACGCGGTTGAAGACGCGATTTTTGTTGTTGTTAGTCCTTCGAATCTCGCAACAATATCTGGTTTATCTGCGTCAAATTGACCGTTTATCAAGCCGAACGGAAGCGAAACTGCATCAGTCGATGGAAAATAAAGAGTTGATCCAGATGCTTGGATTGGAAAAATCGCTCGTATTCTTCTCTACATCGTTGAAAGCGGATGAAATCACGTTAAATAAGATCATGCGTGGAAAAATGATCAAGCTGTATGAAGAAGATGAAGATCTTTTGGAAGACGTCATGATCGAGATCCATCAGGCGATTGAGATGTGTAATATCTATTCCAATATCTTGAGCGGAACGATGGATGCCTTTGCGAGTGTCATTTCGAACAATTTGAATATCGTCATGAAGGTCTTGACGGTCATTACGATCGTTATGGCGATTCCAAACATTATCTTTAGTTTCTATGGAATGAATGTTGATGGCTTGCCTGTGCCTCATGTCCTGTTTCCTACATCGGTGGCTGTCGTTGCTTGTTTGATCGCAATTTTGATCTTCAAGAAAAAAGATATGTTTCATTGAGGTTTATCAAAAGATAAGCCTTTTTATTTTATAAGGAAGTTTTGAAAGTTTTGCGTATGATTTTAAAGATTTTGATTCTCGATAATAATAAAGA
>NZ_CALVBG010000008.1 GCF_944325745.1 uncultured Faecalicoccus sp.
GTGATCGGCGGTTTAGGATCAGCTGTCGCAGAAGTGCTGGCCAAAGAAGGAGCCGGATGCCGGCTGATGATGATCGGGCTGAACGATGAATTCGGACAGAGCGGAAAACCGAAAGATCTGCTGGCCCACTATGGACTGGATGCTTCCAGCATCGCGAAAAAGATCACTGATTTCGTTCAGTAGTCAAGCATACTAAAAGGGGAGTTTTCGTATTCCCCTTTTTTTAGAATCTTTCTAGAAGATCCAATGCCGTTTCTTCGTCTGTGAAAAAGGCGTCGACCAGTCCGGCCGATAACACGGCATGAATGATCTGTGATTTTTCTTTGCCCCATGCCAGAGAAATGATCTGGCGGGCGTGTTTTTTCACTTCGAAGATATCTGCACGGATCGTATGTTGTGTCCATTCTGTTTCTACCGGATCTCCTTGTGAATTCAAGAACCGCAGCAAGATGTCGCCGGCCGCTTCTTGTTTTTGCAGTATGCCGATCTCTTCTTGCGAAAGAATGTTATAGCGGGTCAAGAAAGAGGCTGACAAAGAACCGATGCCCGCAACCGCAATATCACAGTGATTGGCTTGGTCCAAGATCGTATGGACGGATTCGCTTGCGGTTAATGTCTCGTATTCCTCTTGCGAGGAACAGAAAGCGGGCGCATGTAATGTTTGTACCTCGCCCTCTATTTTTTTGGCAAGCTCAATGGCACTGTAGTTGGGCAAGGTTTCAAATGTTGCCCCAAAGCTTCCGGCCATAGGAACAACTCTGATATTCTTTGTGTTCAAGGGAACCAGTTCCTGGATGAACTGACTGACGGCATTGCCCCAGCCGATCCCGATCGTATCGCCATTTTGAATTTGGGATACGAAATAATTGGCAGCGGATAACGCGACATAATTATGGTTTTCGTCCGGTGCTTTCACGACCCGAATCAATGGAAGGGGATACTTTTCTTTTAATTTTTCTTCCAGGGAAGGGATCCCGGAAATCGGTGTATCGATGGTGATCTTCACAAATCCCATCTCTTGGGCTTTGTTTAAAAGTTTAGAGACCCAAGGTCTGGAGATATGCAGACGATCGGCAATTTCTTGCTGTGAAAAATGGCTGTTGTAGTAAAGCTGGGCGGTCAATATGATCTTATCCAACATAGGGTCGGATGCTTTTGATTTGAATTTTGTCATAGCTCCTCCAAGTAGGCACAAATGTTACTCGATGTTTAAGTGGATTATAGATGATTTCTCAGTTTAAATCAATAAAAATCTTCGATTTAGGCACAAATGTTCTTAAAATCCCAATAAAAATTCGAAAACTCTCTCTATATAAGCAATGTAATACCAGTTTTACAAAAATTCATTGACTATCAAATGTTAACTGAATATAATTTAGATAACAAATGTGATTTTATCATTTAAAATCAAAAGGAGAACAAAATGCTAGTTACATTAAAGGAATTACTGGATCAGGCAAAAGCCGAAAAGAAAGCAGTGGGTGCTTTTAACGGGACAACTTTGGAAGCCATCCGCGGCATCATTCAGGCAGCCGAAGAACTGAACTGCCCTGTGATCTTACAACATGCCCAAAGTCATGATGATATTATCGATCTAGAAGAGATCGGTCCGATCATGAAGTATTATGCCGAAAGAGCGAGTGTACCGGTCGCTCTTCATCTGGATCACGGAAGTTCTTTTGAGCGTTGTGTACAAGCCATTCGCCTTGGTTTTACTTCGGTCATGTATGATGCTTCCGCAAAAAGCTTTGAAGAAAATGTGGAAGAAACAGCCGAGATCGTTAAGATCGCTCACGCATGCAACGTCAGTGTAGAAGCCGAATTAGGTCATATCTTTACATCCGAGATCGTCCATGGAGAAGGCGGCAATGCCGACAGTAAAGATGACTATGAAGATCTGGATGATATTTATACGGATCCGCAAGTCGCCAAAGAATTTGTGGAAAAGACAGGAGTCGATTGTTTGGCTGTTGCGTTTGGAACGACCCACGGAGTGTATTTGACAGAACCTAAATTGGATCTGCCGCGCGTTAAACGAATTTTAGAGGCAACCAATGTTCCGTTGGTAATGCATGGAGGATCCGGGGTTTCGGATGAAGACTATGCGGTAGCCATTGAAAACGGAATTTGTAAAGTCAACTATTATACTTATATGAACCAGGCCGGCGGGAAAGCTTCCAAGGAATATTGGGAAAACGATACCAATAATTTCTACGACTCAATGTCCCTGGCCGCTACGGAAGCCATCAAAGAAGATGTAAAAAGAGCCATTCGCGTTTTTCAGAAAATTAAATAATAGGAGGAAATGAAAATTATGGCAGTGTATAAGGAAACGATCAAAGTTCAGTCGCATGGAAAGACCCCAACCTATGTCGATGTCACCAAAGATGTGCGCCGTGTGATCGAAGAAAGCGGGATCCAAAATGGAATCTGCGTAGTCATTTCACCGCATACGACATGTTCTGTGTTCTTTGAGGAATATAGTCATGATGTGAATGAGAATGGCGATGAATTCTTACAAGTCGATCTCAACAATGTTTTAGCGAAGATCATTCCGGATCATAATACAAAAGATCAATATACCTATCCAGGAGAAGAACACTATAAAGCGGTAGAAAGCTGGCCAGATGCCGAAGCCTATCTTCCAGGCGGTGACCGTACGGCTTTGTTCAATGGGGATGCCCACTTAAAGGCTACTTTGATTGGATCGAGCGCTACCTTCGAAGTGGATGAAGGAAAACTTGGTGTAGGAACGACCGGATATGTTTACTTTGCGGATTTTGACCGCACGCGTCCACGTACTCGTAAATGTAAGATCATCGTGATCGGGGAATAGGAGGAATTCAAATATGGTAAAAGCACAATCTCCCTTTTTGATCGTCAATCCTAAATCATATCTCTATGGCAAAAAAAGCCTGGAATTGGCCAAAGCAGCCGATCAGGTTGCCAAGGATACCGGTCTTCAAATCTATTTCACCTGTCCTTATGCCGACATTCGCATGATCGCAGAAAACACTGAACATGTGATCGTCTGCGCCCAGTCTATGGATCCTCTGGTGCCAGGAAGAGGAATGGGACACGTATTAGGAGAATCTTTGAAAGAAGCTGGAGCTCAGGCTCTGTTCTTGAATCATGCGGAAAACCCGAAAACATTGAGCGATCTGTATGCGACGATCAAACGCGCCAAAGAATTGGAAATGATCACGGTTGTCTGTGCGGACTCGACCGTGGAAGCCAAAGCCGTTGCCTGTATGGGACCGGATATCGTCCTGGCCGAGCCTACCGATCTGATCGGGACCGGACAAGTTGCGGATGATTCATACACAGTGGAGACAGTGAAAGCACTTCATGAGATCGATCCAAATGTATTGGTCATGATTGCTTCGGGTGTCAGCACCGCAGAAGATTGTTATAATGTGATCAAATTAGGAGCCGATGGAACGGGTGCTACTTCCGGGATCTTGAATGCTCCTGACCCAGCCGTTCGTGTTCGCGAAATGGCAGAAGCAATCGTAAAAGCGAACCAAGAAAAATAATTCGAGGAACTGGCCCAGGCCGGTTCTTTTTCTATGTGGAACATCTAAGAAAAAAATCGTATAATATATATCAAAGAAAAAGAATAGGTGTGACTTACATGGAATACAGTGTATGTTTGTTGGCGGCAGGACAAGGGTCCCGCACCAATCTACATTTTAATAAAGTACATTATATCTTATCGGATCCTCATGATCCGGAATGGCAGACCATTTTAGGAAGCAGTCTGCATGTGTTTTTAGAAGACCGAGAATGCAAGCAGATCATTATCACATGCCTGGAAAAAGAACTGGAATTTGTCAAGGCTCTTTATCAGGAAGATGATCGAGTGGAAGTCATCGTAGGCGGACAAACGCGTCAGGAAAGCGTGGCTCATGGGTTGCGGCAAGTTCGTTATCCTTATGTTTTTATTCATGATGCTGCCCGCCCCTATTTAAAAAGACTGCAGATCGAGGATCTTAAAAAAACATTAAGAACAGAAAAAGCTTGTCTTTTGATGGTTCCCAGTACCGATACCGTCAAGATCGTCCGCAATGGCTATGTAGAATCGACGCCGGACCGGTCGTTGACATTCAATGCCCAGACACCACAGTGTTTTGAAACAAAACTGATCCAGGAATGTCATAAAAAAGCGGCGCAGGAAGGTCGCATCGGAACCGATGATGCGCAGCTGGTAGAATGGTATTCGGATGTCCCGGTCAAAGTGGTCATCGGGGACAGTTCCAATATCAAGATCACATTGCCGAAAGATCTGACATAGAGAGCGTAGGGATGGATATGGAGTATTCAGCACTGATTTTTGACGATTGTATGGATGCCGAGGATTCCTATGAACATTTGGAAACCACGGTGGATCTTTTTGTGCGCGATCCGCGATGCCGGCAGATCGTTGTGAGCTGTTCAGCTGAATGGCTGCTTCAGCTGGCCCAAAAGCCGCGGCCAAAAATGATGCTGGTGCAGATGTCTTCGACTCCTTATGTCGCCTTATTGAATGGCTTAAAAGCTGTTTCGCAAGAGAATGTCGTGGTTGCGGGATTAGGACGCATGATCGAATCTTGTCAATTGGATCTGGTCTTAGATTCTCTGGCAACTTATCCGGCAATCTATCACGATAAAGATCTGCAAGCCTTTGATACGCGTTTGTTGATGTTTTCTTTACAGCTGGCCATTGAGACCAATGTGCAGATCGATTCTTATGCATCGGCCATAGAAAAACTGTCCAATACCCCTTTGATGAAAATTGAGAACTAAACATGAATTTTGAAGTGAAAAGCTGGACGGATCCGCAAAGAGGTCTAAACGCTGAACAAGTCCGGCTGGCGAAAAAAAATCAAATGGAAGAAGAAACTGGAAAATCGTACCGCAAGATCTTTCAATCTAATTTATTGACGCTGTTCAATGCGATCAATGTTTTCCTGGCTTTTTTAGTCTTATTGACCGGCTCCTTACGGAATATGTTGTTTATGGGAGTCGTTTTTTTCAATGCTTTGATCGGGATCGTACAGGAGATCCGCTCAAAGCGAAAACTGGATGCCCTGGCTTTATTGAATCAGCCTCGGGTGTCGATCATCCGAGAAGGCAAAGAAGCCATCTATCCCGTGGATCAAATCGTGGAAAACGACATCTTGATCTTGCGCACAGGCGATCAAGTACCGGTCGACGGGATCGTGATCGATGGGGTTGCCGAATGCAACGAATCCATGTTGACAGGAGAAAGTGATGCCATTTTTAAACAAAATGGCGACTGCGTCTATTCCGGCAGTTATCTTGAAGCGGGAAAGATCCGTATGCAGGCCGTTTTGGTGGGGGACCAGACGTATGCGCATTCGATCTTGCGCCATGCCAAGCGCGAAAAGAAATATCCTTCCATGCTTAGAGATGCCTTGGATACGATCATTCGTCTGATCACTTTTTTATTGGTGCCGGCGGGATTGTTGTTATTTGGAAAATCGTATTTTATTTCGCAGGCAAGCTGGAACGCTTCCATTTTGAGCATGGTGGCCGGTGTTGTCGGAATGATCCCGGAAGGACTGGTGATCTTGACCAGCATCGCCTTGGCGATTGGCGCTTTGCGTTTGGCCAATCGGAAAGTCTTGGTGCAGGAACTTTATTGTATCGAGACGCTGGCACGGGTGGATACTTTGTGTCTGGACAAAACGGGAACGATCACGGAAGGAAGAATGAAAGTATCGGGCATTGAAGTGCTCAATGACTATACAGAAGCGCAAGTCAAAGAAATCTTATCCAAACTGTTCAGTGTCTTAGATGATCAAAATGCCACGGCCATGGCGATTCGAGAATATTGTCCGAGCCAAGCGACGGCTTATCAAAAAAAGATCCCTTTTTCCAGCGCCCGTAAAGGCAGTGGCGTGATCTTTGAGAACGATGCTTATGCGATTGGAGCGTATCCTTTCTTGGTCTCTCATCCCGATCCTTCGATCTTAAAAAAGATCGAAGAGTACGCCAGAGAAGGAGTCCGTGTATTGGCTCTCTGTTTGGCACAAGAAGATCTAAATACACACTTTAAAGGAAACCATATTCCAGTGGCCTTAGTTTTGATCCAGGATGTGCTGCGGCCGGACATCCAAAATATTTTGAATTATTTTGCCCGACAAGATGTTACGATCAAGATCATTTCCGGGGATGATGTTCATACGGTGCAGGCCATTGCCCAAAAAGCCGGTGTTCAAGGCACAGGAATCGATATGGATACCGTAGAAGATGTAGAAAAAGTTGTCGATTCGCATGCCATCTTTGGACGAGTGACGCCGGAACAAAAGCGCGATATGATCAAAGCCTTGAAAAAACAAGGCCACGTTGTCGCTATGACCGGTGATGGGGTCAATGATGTTATGGCTTTGAAAGAAGCGGATTGTTCGATTGCTATGGGATCGGGCAGCGAGGCTACCAAGAATATCGCCTCTTTGGTCTTGTTGGAGAATCAGTTTTCGGCCATGCCTTCCATCTTGGATCAGGGACGATGTGTGATCAACAACATCCAAAGGACCGCATCGTTATTTTTGGTGAAGACCTTGATGTCTTTAGGCTGTGCTTTACTGACCTTGTTTCTTCTGGAGAGCTATCCATTTATTCCCATTCAGCTGACTTTGATTTCTTCGCTGGCGACCGGGCTGCCCAGTTTTATCTTGACGCTGGAACCGAATACCGAACGGGTGAAAGGAAATTTTCTTCGTACGGTTTTATCACGGGCCTTGCCGGGGGCTATGTGTATCTTATTGGGAATCGTAAGTGTCTATTGTTTTGATCATTTTGGCCATCAAAATCTCGATCATGAACAGTTTTCAACGATGTGTACTTTATTGGCCGGCTGTAATTCATTATGTGTTTTGTTGTCGGTATGCAAACCGATGACACGGATCCGGTTTGTCTTGGTGACGTTGATGATCACGGCTTTCTGCATCGGCTGTATCGTTCCGTTTTTCCAGGATTGGTTTTGTATCGCGCTGGATCGATTGAATATGACGCAGATCCTCTATGTGATGATCCACATTCCTTTGATCTTCTGGTTTGTGTGGTTTGTGACAAAAAAAGTAGAAAAATATCAACAATGATGCATTTTCGCCGTATCTATTAGTAGAAAGAAGGCGAAATATGCAAAATGAAAAGAATATGAAACTATGCGAAAGGATTCTCCAACAGGTCCAGGAGCTGGCTCGAGAGTGTAATGAAAGCGCAGACTTTGTGTTTGCTCTGTTTTGGCTGGGCAATAAAGCTTTAGTACCTGTGTTTCGATACGATCTAAGGGAAGAGGATATCCTTGCGATCCTGATTTCTATCATCATTCAGGAGCAGAAACGCAAAGATATGGTGATTGACTGGCACAAGGTCTTTATGACGATGGTCTCGTATATGGATTCTTCGCAGCACGATTCGTTTTTAGGAAAATTTGATGATTTAGATCAGTGGAATTAAAAAGGGCTATCCGAAACTGGATAGCCTTTAGTCTACGATCTGATATGCTTTGACGATCTTGGCGATATACATGGTATGCACATCATGTTGATCCTTCGCTTGCGCTGGATAATAACGTTTTTGGATGGCTTCTGGAAGCCGGTCAAATTCTTGATCTTGCGAATAGAGAACTTGACATTCTAAAGTCAAGGGGAGTTCTTTGATCGCCGGGGCATGGATTTGTTCCGGCTCTACCAAGGTCAAATGCAGATCTTGGATCTTGTCGGTATCTTTGCCCGAACGAGTTCCGCAATAGCTTAGGATCTGCGGATCGGTATTTTTGTCAGGAACGCTGATCGTAAATTCTCCGGTCGCATCCAACATTGTTTTTGTATGACGGCTTTGACGGACAAAAGCGATGAAGACGGGTTCTCCCCATTCGATCCCGATCGTTCCCCAGCCGATGGTCATTGTATTGACTTTTCCTTGTGCCTTTGTGGTCAAAAGCGCACCCGCTGCCAAACAAGAGAGGACTTGATGGGATTCTTGGAGAATATCGATTTCTTTTTTCATCCTTATTCCTCGATAGTGATCGAACGCATTTTTTGTTCGGTCAACGGACGGTCCTGAAAATTCGTTCTGGTCATGGCGATTTCATCGACCACATCCATGCCGTCAGTCACTTTTCCAAAGGCCGCATACTGACCATCTAAATGCGGGGCATTCTGATGCATGATGAAAAACTGCGAGCTTGCTGAATTAGGATCCATGGCGCGAGCCATAGAAAGAACGCCGCGTTCGTGCTTGAGATCGTTTTGGAATCCATTGGCGGCGAATTCACCAGGGATTGTTTCTTTGCTTCCGCCCATACCGTTTCCTAACGGATCACCGCCCTGGATCATAAAGCCGGGGATCACACGGTGAAAGATCAAACCGTCATAAAAATGATCGTTGACCAAAGCGACAAAGTTTTCTACTGTTTTAGGGGCAATGGAGGGATAGAGTTCGGCATGGATCTCTTTTCCATTTTCCATTGTGATACAAATCTTGATTGTTTCCATTTTTTAAACCTCCTCGATAAATTGGATACAAGTGCAGCCCATTCCTGTATGGACCGCAATCACACTGCTGATCACATCGTATGTGATGTTTTCTTTTGGCATACCGGCCTGGATCAAGGCTTTTTCCATTTGTTGAAGACCCGAAGGATATTCGGTATCGATCAGAAAGACTTTGGTTGTTTTCAGATCTTTCATCTGCGCAATCACTTGTTCCATAGCAAAATGATAAGCTTTTGTTTCTGTACGGACCTTGGAAAAAACATCGATCTTTCCTTGCGTGGACTGGTTGATCTGCAAGATCGGGAAAATCTTGAGAAGCGAAGCCATACGGGCTGCCACCGGTGTCAGACGGCCGCCGCGTTTGAGATGATCCAGATCTTTGACCAAGATCACAGAATTTGCGTGCTGGATCTTAGGTTGCAAGATCTGAACGATTTCTTCTGCGCTTTTTTTCGCATCGACTAATTCTTTTGCCTTTAGGCAGACATATTTTTGGATCTGGCAGGTGCTGTAACAGTCAAGCAAGACAAAGTGAAGACCCAGTTCTTGTGCAATCGCTTCCATGGTGGAAGCGGTCGTGGATAGCCCGGTGGTTAGCGGGACGCCCAGAATCGTATCATAGTCTTGGTTTTTCAATTGAAGAAAGCATTCTTCGATGCGGGCATAGACAGGCATGCTGGTCTTGGGCATTTCTTTGTTCTTTAACCTTTGATAGATCTCTTGGGTCGAGATCTCTTCAATATCCTGATAGGATTTGTCTTCGAATGTGATCTGCAAAGGCAATACGTGGATCCCTTTTTCTGCGGCCTCCTGAAAAGACATATTGGATCCGGTGTCAGTAACGACGGCGATTTTTTCCATGATGTTCCCTTCTTTGTTTTCTTTCTTGAAGATGGTAATATTATAACATCATCAAAATCCGTGTAAAGGAGGAAGCCATGGGGAAAACAGTGGGCTTGTGCCGTCTTTCAAATCCAGTAAAAAGAAAAGACCTGGAAGGCGTGATCCAATTTTTTCAAGATTGGCAGATTCAGGTTCTGGTCAGTCCTGTATTGGAACAAGATGTGGATGGAAAGACAAGGGCTTCTATTTTGAATGATTGGTTTTCGCAAGATGTGGATGCCGTTTTTGATGTTTCCGGCGGCGATCTATCTATCGAGACCTTACCGTATATTGATTTGGACCGATATCAAAAAAGCCGTACATTATTTTTTGGCTACAGTGATTTGACGCCAATCTTAAATGTGTTGGGGCGGGTTCGAAAAACGATCCTTTTTCAGATTCGTCATCAAACCCGCATGGAACAATGTCTGGCACTTTTGGAACAGGGCTCTCAAGACTTGTTTTGGGATACAAAGCCATATGTCGGAGGAAATATACGCTGCTTTCTCAAATTGGCCGGGACGCCTTATTTTCCGGATCTGGCGGGTAAAGATGTCTTTTTAGAAAGCTATTCGGGCGATCTTTACCGGATTCGATCGATGATCCGGCAGTTTGAGTGGATGCCTGGATTTTCCCGGATCCAATCGCTGACCTTCGGGGAATTTACGATGTTGAAAGAAGATCGAAAATGGTTAGAAGACTGGGGAAGCCACCAGGAATTTCCGGTCGCTTTTACCGAAGAAGTGGGGCATGACCGGTTTTCCAAAGCATTATGGATAAAGGGGTAAAAGAATGAGGATGTCAAAAATCAAACTTTCGTATAGTTTTAAAGAATTGTCCAAGCCGATGGGCTGGGCGATCTTACTGAGTTTTCTGTACAATATCGCTTATATTTATGGGAGCGCTTATCTGGGAGCAAGTTTGGCTCTCTACTTTTTGATCGTTTTATTGAGCCTGATTTCGGCCGTAGGGCTGTACTGGATCTGTCTGCAAGCCTGGCAAGATCATCCGAAACTGGATAAAGATGCTTTATTGCCGATCGTTGTCTATCAGGGAATCTTGATCACCTTGACCATGGGTGTTCTTTCTCCTTTGCATACAGTGGTTGCCAATTTGGACCTTTGGTATTTGACGCTTCCTTATCAAATCGTTTGTGCGCTGTTGATCGTACTGGCCCATCCTTTGGAACTGTGTATGTTTACCAGTTTGGCCCAAGGAAAGACGTCATTCCGTCAGATCAAGACGGATATGAAAGCCAAACTGAAGAACTCTTTCAAACCAATCTGGAATCGCTACGCCTTGCTTTTGCTGATGGTGATCTTTTTAGACAGTTTGGTAGGAGCTCCCTTATCCATGGCGAGCGGATTGGATGCGTTTGCGATCTTATCCGGCCTTGTATTCTATGCCAATCCGATGTTCTCCTGGATGTTTGCACTGACCATGGCAGCCGGCTTTGGGATGACTTCGAGCATCATTGCGTATTTGATCTTGTTGTTTGGCATTGGAATGGTATATCTGATCGTCGAATGTAACTATTTGTTTATGATAAAGAAAAATTGGATCACAGATGGAATTAAAAAAGCTAAAGCTCACAAAAAGAAGAAGTGAGTTATTGAAAAAATACGATGTAAGAACGGTAGAAGATGTCTTGCGAATCTATCCTTTGCGGTATGAAACGATCCAGGCCATCCCTTTTTCGTCGTGGAAAGAAGGCGATTCGGTCTGCTTTGAAGGACTGATCAGTTCGCCTGTTCAGATCATCCGCTTACAGGGCAGACGATCCATGACACGGTTTAGCGTCATCAGCTGGGATCAGGAGATCCAGATTACGTTGTTTAACCGTCCGTGGAAAGAGATGTTTCGCTTCGGCAAGACCATTACGTGTTTTGGGACCTACCAGGGCAAAAACAAAGTCACGGTATCGCAATATAATTTTCGGCCCTTGTCTCAACAAGAAGGGATTCGACCGATCTATCCGCTTCGGGAGGGCATGAAACAGTCGGATATGACTTCGATCATGCAGATGGCTTTATCGCTGGCTGATCAAGTCAAGAGTTTGGTTCCCCAGCGATACTTGGAAAAATATCGGTTGATGGATCTGGGGACGTGTTTCAGAGCGATTCACCAGCCGCAAAAGGATGCGGATCTCAAGGCAGCGATCCGTACGCTGAAATATGAAGAATTTTTGCGCTTTCAATGCGTCATGCAGGCGCTTTCGCATGAACAAAGAGGGGATATCAAATCTCCAAAACAATTTGACCGCAATCAGATCACTTCTTTTATTCAGCAGTTTCCTTATGCCCTGACCCCCGATCAAGAAAAAGCGATCGATGAAGTCTTGGAAGAAATGGCCAGTTCCCGCATCTTATTTCGCCTGGTGCAAGGGGATGTGGGCTGCGGCAAGACCTTGGTGGCCAGTGTGGCTCTCTATGCTTGTCTTTTAGCAGGGGAGCAGGCTTGTTTTTTGGCTCCGACAGAGATCCTGGCTTGTCAGCATTTTAAAACGCTAAAAGCCCAAGGACTGCCGGTTTCTTTATATGTAGCCAGTCTTCCGGTTCGTCAAAAGAAAGAGATCTTGGAAGGGATGCAAAGCGGCAAGATCTCTCTGGTTGTAGGAACGCATGCGCTGTTCCAGGAAGAAGTGATTTTTAAAGATCTCGGACTGGCCGTGATCGATGAGCAGCAGCGTTTTGGGGTTCGCCAGCGTCGTGCTTTGTTGGAGAAAGGTAAAGCGGTCGATGTCTTGATGATGTCGGCGACACCGATTCCGCGAACGGCAGCACATTTCTTGTTTGGGGATCTGAGTGTTTCCAATATCAAGACCATGCCGCCGGGAAGAAAGCCGGTCATCACGCATTATGTGCCTGGAAAGACGATGAAACCAATCTTGCCGGAAATTCTTCAATATACTCAGGAAGGGCATCAAGGCTATGTGGTTTGTCCTTCCATCGAGGACTCACAGGAGATGGATCTGCGCAATGCGATCTCGATCTATGAGGGAATGAAAAAGACGCTGACGCAATTTCGCTTCGGATTGCTTCATGGGCGTTTGAAAGCGGAAGAAAAAGAAGCGGTCATGATGGATTTTGTGCAGCATAAGATCGATATCTTAGTTTCTACGACTGTGGTCGAAGTCGGGGTGGACGTAGCCAATGCGACATGGATGGTCATCTATGATGCTCACCGTTTTGGTTTGAGCACCTTGCATCAGCTGCGCGGCCGCGTCGGACGAAGTGCAGACCAGGGGCATTGTTTCTTATTGAGTGCGACCAAAGATCCCCAAGCCATAGAGCGGCTGAAGATGTTGGAAAAGAATACCGACGGGTTCTCTATCACCGCTTACGATCTGCAGATGCGAGGTCCTGGCGATGTTTTGGGAGTTCGCCAAAGCGGGATCCCCGCCTTCTTGTTTGCGGATCCTGCCAAAGATGTGGCCATGATGACTTGCTGCATTGAGGATGCCAAGGAGATCCTGCAACGACAAGAAGATTCGGCGATCTTAGCGTATGTGTCGCAAGCACTGGAAAACGCATCGTATTTCGATTAGAATAGGCGTATGGAACAAGATAAAATCAAAGATAAAGCACTGTACTTCGCAGGGATCTTATCCATGTGCGTGCTCCTGGTTTCCGTAGCCTATTTTTTCTTTTTGCGGACCATTCAAATCGATCTGCAGAAAAATGTTTCTCTGCATTATACCGGAGAAAATGGCATGGCATCCTTGGAAGTGGAAATCAAAGGGGAGGATCTCAATCAGCGAGTTCAGGAATTTTTAGATACGGTTATTTTTGAGGTGACCCCCAATACCAATCTTTCTAATGGGGATGTGATCACGATCACAGCGGCCTATGATGAAGATCTGGCACAGCGATACCATTATGAAATCAAAAATGCGACCATGGAAATTACCGTAGAAGGCTTACAAGACCGGTATCCTTCTTTAGCGCAGATGGATCCAGATTATTTGAAGGAAATCTTAGAAGCTTCCGAAACGTATGTACGCGATCATGAGAAGGATATTTTTGTTTTGAATCATGAGACCATCAAAGATGAACATTGGGAACTGACGAATCTGCAGCCTTGTTATGGGGCGTTCTTAAAGTCCAAAAGTACAGCGGCCAGTGATCGTGTCATTCAGATCTATCAGCTGGATTTTGAACAAAGTGATCAGATCTTTACTTTGTATTATCTGGTTTGTGTTCCGGAGATCAATGACGGCAGGAAGATCCAGTCACAAGATATCTTTGGGGAACGGGCTTACTTAAGCGATGCGGAAATTGAAGCGGGCAGTTTTTCAAGCTATGTAGAGCGTGTTTTTGGTCAACAGTATCAAGTCGAGCCCATCGATCTGACAACCCTTTTTGAATCCGAATAAAAGGAGACAGCGAACTATTCAGCTGTCTCCTTGTTTTTATCATAGATGACTTTTAATCCTTTGAAGATCAAATTCGGATCATAAACATCGATCTGCGGAATATGCGAACAAACGACGCGTCCTAGACCGCCGGTCGCAATGACTTTAAAATCATTGCCCAGTTCTTTTCGATATTGGCGAATGGTATATTCGACACCGCCCAGATACTGGTAGAAGATCCCGCCCTGCATCTCGGTCTTCGTGTTTTTGGAAAGGATGGTGTGTGGACGTTTGATCTCGATTTCGGGCAACTGGGCCGTTTGGGTCCATAGGGCATTGGCCCCGGTTTCGATCCCGACACTGATCGAGCCGGCTTTGAAACAGCCGTTTTCGTCTACGTAGTCATATGTCGTTGCGGTTCCAAAATCGATGATCAAGACAGGACCGCCATATTCAAAGAAAGCACCGGCACAGTCGGCGATTCGGTCCGAACCCACACTTTTCGGGTTTTCCAGCTGAACGCTAATCCCGCTTTTGACACCGGGACCGACAATGATCGGTTCGATCCCTAAAAATTTCTTGATCCCGTTTTGAAAAGAGTGCATGACCTTGGGAACTACACTCGATACGATCACATCCTGAATGTCTTCCTTATAGACTTTGGAGTTATCCAGGAAAGTCTTCAACATAAAGCCGTATTCATCGCTGGTACGGCGAACTTTTGTCGTCAAACGGTAATTTCCGATCAGTTCATCCTGATCAAAGATCCCGATGGTAATATTGGTATTACCGATATCGATCGCTACTAACATCTTATCGTTCCTTTTCTATTTCTTTCATGGTTTTTAAGATCAGAACGCCTAAATCTTCTTTGGCGGTCTTAGGCAAATGTTCTATATGATCCTGGGTCATCATGGTTACGACATTGGTGTCGGTCTGAAAACCAGCACCCGGTGTCTTGAGATTGTTGGCAATCAAAAGATCGCAGTTTTTCTTGATCATCTTTTCGCGGGCATTCTGATCGAGATCCCGGGTTTCCATCGCAAAGCCGCAGACGATCTGTTTCGGGGTTTTGTGCTGACCGATCCAAGCTAAGATATCCGGGTTGCGCACCATTTTCAAGACCAGATCTTCTCCCGTCTTTTTGATCTTATCCTGGGCGGCTACGGCAGGCCGGTAATCCGCTACGGCAGCGGCCATGATAATGTAATCTGCCTGAACGGATTCTTCTTTCATGGCGGTAAACATCTCCTGCGCACTGGTGACAAAGATCGGTTTGACACCTTCCGGGATCGGTAAATGAACAGGCCCGCTGACCAAGGTCACCTGGGCTCCCATGCGCTTGGCGGCTTTGGCAATCGCATAGCCTTGTTTGCCGCTGGAATGATTGGTGATATAACGCACAGGATCCAGTGATTCCTGTGTTGGGCCGGCACTGATCAAGACGTGTTTTCCGGCTAGCAGCGATTCATCAAGGAAGTAGTTTTGGATGGTTTCTACGATCGTATCCACCGAAGCCAGTTTTCCTTTTCCTTCTACGTCACAAGCCAAGTGGCCGGTCTCCGGTTCAATGATCTGTATATTGAGATCCTTGGCCTTCTGCAAGTTTTGTTGCGTGACGGGGTTTTCATACATATGCGTATTCATGGCAGGGGCGATCATCTTATCGCAATGACATGCCAAAAATGTGGAAGTCAAAAGATCATCGCTGATGCCGTGAACGACCTTTGCGAGTACATTGGCAGTACAGGGGACCAAGATCACAAGATCGGCCCAGGCCGCTAAATTGATATGGGCAATAGGATCCGGTGCATGGGGGTCAAACAGGTCCACTTCACAACGATTTTTCGATAAAGTCGCAAAAGAAAGCGGAGAAACAAACTGGGCCGCGTGTTCGGTCATCATGACGCGAACTTCCAGATCGCTTTTTCTGAGTTGACTGACGATATCGAGCGCCTTATAGGCGGCAATACCTCCCGTCACACCGATCAAGACGTGTTTTTTCATAGGGTCCTTACCTTTCAACATTCAGATTATAGCACGAAAATCAAGCACGAAAAGTGGTTTTTCTCGAGATTGACGAAGAGTGTGATAAACTAAGAATATGAAGTTTGTAGTCGCCTGTGATTCTTTTAAAGGTTGCATGACTTCTCAGGAAGCCGTCCAACGTATTTCAAAAGGGATCCAAAACGCCAATCCAAATCATGAAGTTGCTGCTTTTCCGATGTGCGATGGCGGGGAAGGGACCATGGAGATTCTTTGCCAAATCGAAAAAGCCCAGATCATCGAGGTCCAGACGGTGGATGCCTATGGCAAACCGATCACGGCCTCGTATGGGATCTTGCCGGAAAAGAAAAAGGCCATCATGGAAGTGGCCAGCTGTATCGGCTTAAGCATGACGGAAAAGAAACGCCGCAACCCGATGATCGCCAACAGCCGCGGGATCGGCAAGATGATCAAAGATGCCGTCAAAAAAGGCTGTACCACGATCGTGATCGGCTTAGGCGGAACAGCCACCAACGACGGCGGTATGGGCCTTTTACAGGAACTGGGCCTTCGCTTTTATGACAAGGAAAACAAATCTTTGATCTGCGGGGCATACAGTTTGGGGAAGATCGATCATATCGATACGAGCCGGTTCATGGATCTGGATCATGTCAGGATCCTGGCGGCTGCGGATGTTCGCAATCCGTTATTAGGACCCAAAGGGGCAACCTTTACCTTTGGCCGGCAAAAAGGACTTTTTCCATCCCAGCTGACGATGGTCGATCATTGGATGCGACGCTATCGGGATGTGATGCAGAAGACGTTTGGGATCGACCTGGATGCGATTCCCGGAGGCGGAGCCGCTGGCGGGATCGGTGCTGTATTGGTCGGGATCCTACATGCGCAGATTCAATCGGGGATCACGATGTGCATGGAAGGATACCAGCTGGAAAACGTGATCCAGAAAGCGGATATCGTGATCACAGGAGAAGGACAGACCGATCTGCAGACACGGTACGGCAAGGTACCGTTTGGCGTGGCCCAACTGGCAAAAAAATATCATAAACCGGTGCTTTGTTTGAGCGGAGCTCTAGGTTTAGGGTATCAGGAGTTATATCAAGATGGGTTTGATGGGCTGTATTCGAGTGCGGATCGGGCCATGGATTTTATGACGGCACTAAAAAACGGTCCCGAAAAATTGGAAAACCTCGCTTTTTCAATCACGAAGACAATTGATGCGATCGCAAGAATGGAGGACGATCAATGAAATTTATCAAGAAATTATTCAGTATAGTTTTTCTTTCTTTTTTGTGCTTTGGCTGCAGTATGAGCCAGGAAGCTTTTCAGGAAATCAATGTGAGTGCCCAGGAACTTCAGGAAAAGTTAGAGGCAAAAGAGGACTTTGTCTTGATCATCGAACGCGAAGGCTGTTCCTATTGTGAAGCGATCGATTCGTATATGGAAACGACTAAAGAAGAGCATCCGGGCGTCGTTCTCTATCGTTTGGATATCACTGATTTTGATTTGATGCGTAAGGAAGAAGGCGATATGACCTTAGTGTCCGAAAGTGAAGAAGGTCAGATCTTATTAGATATGGCACCGTATTTCTTATATACGCCGACGCTCTACATCATTGAAGATGGAAAAGCGGTGCAGGCCGGGATCGGCTATAATGAGGCGACCAAGGAAGTGTCCTTATGGGACGTAGATTCCACGATTGATTTTGACAAAGCCGAAGGCCAGGAGTTCTGGTCCTTTGTGGAAAGCGGACAAGGCGAATAGAAATCTTTTTTAGAATCTGTTATAATTAGCATCACAGAAAAGAGGGGAATTCTATCATGGAACAATTAGAAAACAATGCTTATTTTTGGCAGAAAATGGATACCCTTTTATTGAGCAGCACCTGCAAGATCGCTCATGAAAAAGGTTCCGTTCATCCCAAATATCCCAATCTGATCTATCCAGTGGATTATGGATTTCTTCAAGATACAGTAGGGACGGATTCGCAGCCGATCCATGTTTATAAAGGCAGTCATAAAGCCCAAAATGTCGGCGCAATCGTTGTCAGTGCCGATATCTTGAAAAAGGATTGCGAAGTCAAATTGTTGGTCGGTTGTGACGATGAAGAAAAAATCAAGATCTTAGAATTTTTAAATCAAACACAATTCCAGAAAGCCATTTTTTTTTTTTTTTGAAATCAGATCCCAAGCTGGGCAAATAATGATTGATTCAATGGGATTTATGGTACAATGAAACTAGATGAGGAGGTTCTATCATGGAATTAAAAGGTTCAAAAACAGAACAAAATTTATTAGCTGCATTTGCCGGAGAAAGCCAAGCCAGCATCAAATATCAATACTATGCTTCTCAGGCAAAAAAAGACGGATATGTTAAGATCCAGAACATTTTTGAAGAAACTTCAAAAAATGAAAAAGAACATGCCAAATTGTGGTTCAAGGCATTGCACGGAGGAAAAGTTCCGACAACGACTGTCAATTTGAGCGATGCCGCTGCCGGGGAAAACTACGAGTGGACAGACATGTATAAAGAAATGGCAAAAACAGCCCGCGAAGAAGGCTTTGATCAAATCGCTGAACAAATGGAAGGTGTCGCTGCCATTGAAAAACATCATGAAGCTCGTTATCGTGCTATGTTGAAAGAAGTCGAAGAAAACACATTCTTCACCAGCCCAACGGAAACCGTTTGGATCTGCTTGAACTGCGGACATATCCACTTTGGAGATAAAGCACCGGAAGAATGCCCGGTTTGTGCACATCCGCAAGCTTACTTCCAGATCTTGAAAGAACACTTTGAATAGGAGCTGTCGATCGACAGCTTTTTTTGAAGTATGAATCAGTCGGTTCAATCGATCCCGGAAGCGCTTCAGCTTCTCAAAGAAGGGCAGATCCTGATTTCAGATTCCCGGGTGATCTTGTTTCAAAAAGAGGACCAGCTCTATGCCAAAGGCCTTTCTTGGCAGGCGGCTTTATCTCGAAAGGATTTTTTAGATCTCTTTGAGCAGAATACCTTTTGGGTCTATGAAAAAAAGGAAGAGAAGATCTCTTCCGAAAAAGATGAAGATTATTATCAATGGGCAAGCCATTACCTCTAGTCGATCATGTGATTCCAGATCGGCTTTTTTAGTGCCGCAAAAGCTTCTTTGGCATGATGAACATTCTCTTTGGACCACACAGAGAAAAGTTTATAGTTGTTCAGCCTTGCCAATACGGTTCCCTGGTTGCGAGGGATCTCCATCGGGAACAGTTTGTCAAAGCGCTCTTGGTCGGAAACGATAAAGCTCAAGGTCTGGCAGCGTTCCTTCAGATAGCTGAAACAGTCCAAGATCGCATCCGCATCCAGATAGACCAATATCTGGATCTCGATATGCTCTTTATTGATGCGATAGATCGCAAAGCCGCGCATTTCTCCCTGGTCATCAACGGCCGTGATCATGCGGTGGTTACAGTTGAGATAGAGGCGGATCGCATTTTGAAATTCTTGCGGATCCAAACGGATCGATCCGTCAAAATGAGAAAGGAATTCCTGATAAAGCGGATAGAGATCCATGTCCGGGCGATAGATCTGTACGTGGCGCGCATCTCCCTGGTTCCAGTTTTCCATCTCCAGCCAGTAATATTTTGTCGAAGCGACCGGTTGAAAGCTTTTGGATTCCAGAAGCTTGGGAAAATTGGTGTAGACAAGAGTGATCAAGTGATTACAGGCGGCATAATTCATGCAGGCTTCTAAAAGTTCGCTGAAATAACCGCGCTGGCGATAGTCTGGCAAGGTACAGGCCAAAGAAAGAACCAGTGCTTCACAAGCTTTTCCCTGATAGAAAAAAGTGCGTTTTTTGGTCTGCAAACAGGCAACGATCTTTTTGTCTTCCAGGGCACAAAACATGCCCGAAGGATCGTACTTATATTTCATCCAGGCACTGACATCCAAACTGTCCATTTGAAGACAAGAGCGGGCAATCAGCCGCCGAATTTCTTTATCTTTGCCATAAGAATGATCAAGAATCATGGTCGTCATCCTCTCTTTCCGTGTATTCTACATCGATGGCTCCATGTTTGGGACCTCTTGGTGAATAACTTTCTTCGGAATAGAAAGAGTCATGATCCGAATCGGGCTTGCGAAAACTTTTGATCACATAATAGACGGCCCATAAGAATAATAAGGGAAGCAAGATCGGGGCCAAAAACTGAAATAGAGCGATCAAAACTAAGATCAATACAAAAAAAACGATAAAATAAGCCATAATGTTCACCACCTCTAGTATAACACAGTTTCGTGGGCCTTCTCCTGGACAAACTCGCAGGTGCACTGACCTTGTGTCAATTCCATCAGAGAAGTTTTAAGATCTTGTGCCGAAAGGACATGATAGACTACTTTTTGGTCATAATCCTTCGATTCAATTTGGCAATCCATCCGGTGCAAAGCTGCATCGATCTTCCCGATCCAGGGATAGTCAAAGGTCAAGACATATTCTTTCCATAGGGAAACCGTAGTCAATGTCGCCTGGGCCAAAGCTTCTTTGACAGAGTCGGAGTAGGCTTTGACCAAACCGCCGGTGCCTAACTTGATACCGCCAAAATAGCGGACCACAACAGCACAGATCTGATCCATCTCTTGTTTAAGCAATACATTGAGCATCGGATGACCAGCCGTTCCGGCGGGTTCGTGATCATCGTTGGAGCGGGTGAGATCGCCGATGACCAGAGCGGTACAGTGATGAGTGGCATCGGGATGTTTTTTCTTGATGAATTTTATAAAATCACGAGCCTCTTCTTCACTGTCTGTGCGATGCAGATAAGTGATGAAGCGGCTTTTTTTGATTTCGATCGTATGGGTGAGATCTTCTTTGATTCGTGGCATGATTTTATCCTAAATTATTTTACTTTGCGGTGCAAGCGAAATATAATGGAGGTCTAAACGGAGAAAAAACAATGTCTATAGAACGCGTTAGAAAACAGTTTCGGCAATGGAAAATCGAAGATCGGATCGTAGAGCTGGATCAAAGTTCGGCTACGGTCAAACTGGCGGCCCAAGCTTTAGGGTGTGAAGAAAGGCAGATTGCGAAAACGCTGGCTTTTGAAGTCGACGAACAACCGGTGCTTGTCGTGACAAGCGGAGATGCCCGCATCGACAATGCCAAGTTCAAACATTATTTTCACAAGAAGCCTCATATGATTTCCAAAGAACATGTAGAACAACGAATCGGCCATGCGCCGGGCGGTGTTTGTCCGTTTGCCGTAAAACCGGAAGTTCAAGTTTATTTGGATATTTCTTTACGGGCCATGGATATTGTTTATCCCGCTTGCGGAAGTTCAAATTCCTGTATCAAGATGACGATCGAGGAACTTGAAAAAACCACCGATCCTGTTGCCTGGATCGATGTATGCAAGGAGTAAATAAGGAAAGGGAAAAGAGATGAAGGAAGAAAATTTGAAGATCGACAAAGAAACGCCGATTCGGGAAGTATGTGAAGAAAACTTATATTGTCTGAACGGCCGTGTTCCTTTGCGCAAAGCCATTCCATTTGGCTTGCAGCATGTTTTGGCCATGTTTGTGGCCAACTTGGCGCCGGTTCTGATCGTATGCGGAGCCGCTGTCGTTCAAGGGACGGATCATGGCTTGACTCCGGCTGAGATCACCCAGATCTTGCAGTGTGCGATGTTTGCGGCCGGGATCGGAACGACGATGCAGCTGTATTCATTCTGGAAGATCGGTTCACGTCTGCCGATCGTGATGGGTGTCAGCTTTACGTTCTTGGGCAGCTTGCTGATCATTTGTACTAATCCGGCTTTGGGCTATGAAGGAATGATCGGGGCCGTGATCCTGGGAGGGATCTTTGAAGGCTTGGTCGGCTTGAGTGCCAAATATTGGAGACGCTTTTTGACACCGGTTGTTTCAGCTTGTGTCGTGATTGCGATCGGGCTTTCTCTGTTGTCCGTAGGAATGGATTCCTGGGGCGGCGGCAGCGGTGTCGAAGATTTTGGCGCCTGGTATCATTTGTTTGTCGGGGCCTTTACTTTGATCGTTTGTTTAGTATCGCGCTATCTTTTAAAAGGTGTTTATAAAAACTTGAACATCCTGGTGGGCTTGATCATTGGTTATTTGTTGGCGGCCATCTTTACATTTACAGGTATTGCCCCGATGATCGATCTTTCGACGATTGGGGAAACCGTTTCGCAAGTAGGTGTTTTCAGTATTCCTAAGCTGGTGTTCTTGACAGAACATAAACCGATCTTTGATGTCGGAGCTTTCTTTACGATTGCGATCGTATTCTTGGTTTCGGCCGCTGAGACGACCGGAGCGACAACGGCTGTCTGCACCGGCGCGCTCAATCGCGATATCAAGACCGAGGAACTGCAGGGATCTTTGGCCGTGGATGGATTCTCCAGTGCTATCTCGGGATGCTTTGGATGTTTACCGTTGACATCGTTTAGTCAGAATGTCGGTCTTGTGACCATGACGCGTGTGATCAACCGCTTTACGATCTTCATGGGGGCTTTGATCTTGATCCTGGCTTCTTTGTTTCCGCCGCTGGGCGCATTCTTCAACTCCATTCCGCAGTCTGTTCTAGGGGGCTGCACAGTCATGATGTTTGGATCGATCATGTATGAAGGAATCAAGATGCTGAAAGAATGCGTCTTTGATGACCGGACGATGATCATCGTTTCTCTGTCCTTTTGTATCGGAGTGGGATTGACACAGACTTCCGGAAACTTCTTCTCTTGTTTCCCACAGGCAGTCGGTGATATTTTCAACGGGAACGCTGTGGCCGGTGTCTTTGTGGTATCGCTTTTGTTGAGTCTTTTCTTACCGAAAGAAAAAGATCATCAAAAGAAATGATGATTCGTGTATAATTAAAATCAGTGAAAGGGGGATCCTATGGCAAAGAAAAATCGCAAATACGGGACACGATTTACAGTTTTGTTGGGGATCCTCTTTCTTGTGCTTTTTTCAGTTCTCTGGGCGTTGTTTATCAGCGGACCTAACCGGATCCGGGAAGAAAATCAGGAACGCATGATCGCCAAGATTGAAAAGACGGTTCCTGAGATCCAGGGCTTGACGCTGCACCAGTTTGATTATCTGACGGCCCAAGGGTATACCGAAACGACTTTATATTGGTTTGATGCCAAAGGCGATGAGATCACGACCCGGGATATCAGTACATTGGATTATCAAAAAGCCCGCACGATCGCATCGGATGATTATCAGATCGAAGTCGAGAGCGTGGAATTAGGATATGGATATGACAACCCGGTTTATGTCGTTCAGGGATCAAATCGAATGTTGCTGCTGGATTATGACAGCTTTGTTCGCGTCTATGAAAGGGAGGCTCAATAATGGATTGGAATGCACCTTATTTGAATCATAAGATCTGGATCTTAGATCATTTAGAACAGCTGCACTGTGAACCCAAAGAGGTTCTGGTGCTTTTGTTGATCGATCTGTATAACGATCTGCGACAGCCGATCCATCATGAAGAAATCGCTCAAAAACTAGGAATCGATACAGACGAAGTGGAGTCTTTATTCTTATCATTGGCCGATAAAGGATATTTACAGATCTCTTATCAAGATGGTGTGATCAAATTTGATATTGAGGGTGTTTATGCCCAGCGCCTGAAACAAAACCCTTCGCAACATCGATCGTTGATCGAGGAATTTGAAGCGGAATTTCGCCGGCCGCTTTCTTCCATGGAAATGGAGCGTATCTTGCAGCTGGGGGATGAATATGATCCGCGCATGGTGATCTGTGCTTTGAATGAGGCGGCGGTCTATGACAAGCGGAATTTAAACTACATCGAAAACATTTTGATCTCTTGGCGCCAAAAAGGGCTCAGCACAGAAGATGTGGAGAGTGGCAAGCGATGAATGCCAATGAGATCCTTGATCAGATCGAACAGATCTTTCCCCATGCGCAGTGTGAACTGCATCATCAAAGTGCGTATCAGCTTTTGGTGGCGGTTGTCTTAAGCGCACAGGCCACGGACGCCTCGGTCAATCAGGTGACGCCAGGGTTGTTTGCGGCATATCCCACAAGCAAGGCGATGGCTCAAGCTTCAATCCCGGAGATCGAAAGTTATATTCGCCGCATCGGGCTTTACCGCAATAAAGCGCGTTCGATCCATGATCTAAGTATTGCCTTAGAAGAAGAATATGGGGGACAAGTGCCTTGTTCTATGAAAGAATTGATGGCGTTGCCCGGCGTAGGGCGAAAGACGGCCAGTGTGGTTCGCAGTGTGGCTTTTGACATTCCCAGTTTTGCGGTTGACACCCATGTGGATCGGGTCTCGAAGCGCTTAGGCTTGGCCAAGCCGCAGGACAGTGTGGAAAAGGTAGAAGAAAAGTTAAAACGCAAGATCGATCGCAGCCGCTGGAATCAGGGGCATCACGATATGATCTTCTTTGGCCGCTATCTTTGTACAGCCAGAAATCCACATTGTGACAAGTGTCCCTTTGTAGAGATTTGTAAAAAAGATAAGTTAGAAGCTTATAAACAAAAAAAATAATCCTCTGGAAGTTATTATTTCCAGAGGATCTTTTTGTCTTTCATCGCTTGGATACGAGCCAGGGAATAGACATCATATCCTTTTTCTTCAATAAGAGCTCTTCCTTTTTGGAAGCTTTTTTCGATCACGATACCGACACCGACAACCTTGGCGCCACATTGTTGGATTAAGTTTTCCGCAGACAGGAAAGCCTGACCATTGGCAAGGAAGTCGTCGAGGAATAAGACGCGGTCATTTTCCGAAAGGAACTGGCGTTCCATACACAGAGTGTATTTCCGGTTCTTCGTGAAGGAAAAAGCTTCCGTATAGACAGGGTCTAACATCGTGCTGGGTTCACTTTTTTTCATAAAGATCACGGGGACATCCATGCAGTCGCCGGCAAATACGGCAGGAGCGATCCCGCTGGATTCAATCGTTACGATCTTTGTGACATTTTGATCTTGAAAGTGATTGGCAAAATCTTGTCCGATGGCTTTCATCAAGCGGCAATCAATCTGGTGATTCAAGAATGAATCCACTTTGAGGATATCATCATTGATGATTGTTCCTCTTTGTTCAATGGCTTCCTGCAGTAATTTCATGTTCTTCTTCCTCTTTCTTCTTTTTGATCTGTACGATCGTTTCCACCACGCGGTGATTTTTCATCTCTTTGACAAAGATATCCATCTTTGGGCAGTGAACATCAAAGCGTTCTCCATCCTCCGGGATCGAGCCGTAACATCCTAAGACATAACCGCCAAAGGTATCATAGTCATCCACTGGCAAAGGGATGCCTAAGGTATTTTGTACCTCTTCCAGATCCGCAAATCCGTAGATGCGATACGTCTGATCACCCAGTATTTGGATCTCTTCGGGATCTTCTTCATCTTCTTCTTCGTACATCTCTCCTAAGATCGTCTCTACGATATCGTGGAGAGTTACGATGCCTGACATGCCGCCATATTCATCGATCACGATTGCGAAATAGTATTTTCGCTTTTTCATCTCCATGAAACAATCATCGGCTTTTGTGTTTTCCAAGATGAAGAGCGGTTTATCCATGGCATGGGCCAAGATCTGTTCGCGATCCCTGATATCCATGCGGAAATAATCGCGAGTATCCAAGACGCCCATGATATCATCAGAATCTTCCTGGCAGATCGGATAAAAGGTATGACGGTTTTTCTGGATGGTCTCATTCCAGGTCTTCATGTCATCTTCTAAATAGAGGCAAACCACTTCATTGCGATGCGTACAGATCTCTTCGACACTGGTATCGTCAAAGGCGAATACATTTTCAAACAATTCTTTTTGGGGCTCTTCTAAATGCCCGCCTTTTTGCGAGGTGTTGATCATCTCGCGGATATCTTCTTCCGTGACTTCCTCGGTTTCATTCAAGACCGGAATGCGAATAAAGAAAGTCAACGGGGTACAGATCAGATGGAAGAACCGTAAGAGAAAACCAATACGAGGGGTCAAGCTCTTTTCTTGGCGAACACCCAATCCTTTACAAAAGCGGTGGATGATCACGAAAGAATAAGTGACAAACGCCAAGGTGATGATCAGAGGGCCGATCCAGCGGCCTTCGTCACTATGGATCGATTCCCAAAGAAATAAAGAATATCCTATTGTCACAAGCACTTCTAAAAACTGCATCGTTACGATCTGGGGCATTCTTTTTCGCTTTTTCGCATTTTGGTTACTGTTGAGGGTTCCCTGAAAAATAGAAAACATCCCCAAAAGTACGACATAGAGAAGGGTTCCTAGAATCAATGTCATAGAAAACACCTCCCGGGTCGGGGATGTGCATCTTCTGATTTCATGTCAGCATCTCTCCTTTGATTTGAGTCAATCATACACTATTTTTAATCAAGAGAAAAGAGCACGACGTGCTCTTTTAACTCTGGACATTGACTTCTTCAGTCGGATTCTTTCTGCTTTCTTCCTGGGTCTTCATAAAATAATGAAGCAGGCGACTCCGCGTGACAATCCCTATAAAGATATTGCGGTCATCGACGATCGGGACAAAATTTTGTTTCAAGGACTGATCAAACAATTCCTCGACAGTCGCATCGATCATCATGGCCGGCGTAAAATCGGGACGGATCAATTCTTTGATCGGCGTGGATTTTACGGTCTCATATGTTGTTTCCGGATGGTCGATAAAATACCATAGGAAATCTCCTTCGTTGATCGTACCAATGTATTCACCTTTTGCGTTGATCACCGGCATTGCGGTATAGCCGTGTTTTCGCATGAGACGGAGTCCTTCTTCCAGATTGAGATCATCATAGAAGAAAGTCACATCCTTTTTCATCGTTAAGAAAAAGAAGACATTTTCTTGCATATTTTTCTACCACCTTATGGCTTTTATCCTATCAAAAGATTATAGAAATTGTATAAAGAAATCGTGTGAAATTTTTGGGTTGACAGGCAAAGGGATTGTTTGTATTATTGTATTAGATAACTAGTACAGTAATACAGGAGGGATGCACTTGAACAATCCATTTTCCAATGAGCGTCCGATCTATTTACAGATCGTGGATCGTATCAAGGTCAAGATCATCACCAAGGAATACGCGGCAGGAGATAAGCTGCCTTCTGTACGGGAGATGGCTTCTTTGATGCAGGTCAATCCCAATACGATGCAGCGCGCTTTCAGTATCCTGGAATCCGAAGGCATTGTTCGTTCTCATAGAACCAGCGGACGCTATGTCGATCTGGATGAAGCAAAGATCGCAAAGTTAAGAAAGGATCTCGCTCGTGAACAGACCGAAGCATTTTTGGCTTCCATGGAACAGATGGGATTTACGATGGAAGAGATCCTAGAGGAATTAGAAAAGTTGAGGAAAGAAAAATGAGTATCTTAGAACTGAAGAACATTACGAAAAAGTTTGGCTCTAAAGTCGCTTTGGATTCCATTCATGTGACTTTACAGCCCGGCAAGATCGTCGGATTATTAGGAACCAACGGCAGCGGAAAAACGACGATGATCAAATTGATCAATGATCTTTTGACACCCGATCAGGGGACCGTTCAGATCAACGGAAAGAAGCCGGGAATCGATACCAAAAAGATCGTTTCGTATCTTCCAGAACGATCGTATCTGGATCCGGGCATGACGGTCAAGGAAGCGTTAAGACTCTTTAGCGATTTCTATGCGGATTTTGACCGAAAAAAGGCTGAAGGTCTTCTGCAGGAGTTTTCCATTTCTTTAGACAGCCGGATCAAGACACTCTCGAAAGGAACACGAGAAAAAGTGCAGCTGGTCTTAGTGATGTCACGAAAGGCCAAACTCTTTGTGTTGGATGAGCCGATGGCCGGGGTCGATCCGGCCGCTCGGGATCATATCCTGGATACGATTCTTTCCAGCTACGATGAAGAAGCGACGATCTTGATCTCAACGCATCTGATTGCGGATGTAGAAAGAGTTTTAGATGAGGTGATCTTTTTGGATCATGGCAAGATCACGCGTCAGGAAGATGCGGATGAATTACGGATCCGCACAGGGAAATCGATCGATCAGATCTTCCGGGAGGATTTCAGATGTTAGGACTGCGGTTAAAATATGATTGTAAAGCTTTGTTTCGAATGGTGTGGCCATTATATATTGTAGGAATCGTTTTGCCGATTGGGATCCGGCTGTTTCACTGGATTCAGGATCTGCCCCTCTTTGATTCCTTTGTCTTTGAGATGATTTCTTTAATGTATGGAGGGATCTATTTCTTCTCTTTGGTCGCTTTGGTCATCTGGCCTATCGTTGTGACGGTTCGTGATTTCTTCAACACAATGTTGAAAGACGAAGGCTATCTGACAAACACACTGCCGGTATCGCGCAATATTCTTTTCCTGAGCAAAGAATTGGCGGGACTGATCATCTTCTGTCTGTCCGGTCTGGTTTTGATGCTTTCATTGTGGATCTTATCTTCGGACTTTTCTTTTGAGGTGATGTTTGCCGGACTGCCAATCCAGGATGGACGTACGATTGGATTTATCATCTTAATGGTTTTGATGATATTAGCTTCTTTCTATCAATCGATCACGATGTTTTTCTTATCGATGATGCTGGGACAGCTGCATCGTTTACACAAGGGACTGTTCAGTGTGGTCTATTATTTTGTGATTAGTTTTGGACTGCAGATCCTGGCGTTGATCTTATTGATGATCTTTGCTTATTTTGTCGACAACTTTCATCTGGAACAAGGATTCACGCTTTTTGTCACATCGTATGAATGGGTCGTTGGCATGATGTTGGTGGGTGCCTTAACGATCTACAACTTCGTGTTGGGAGGCATCTTCCACAGCGTAGGGGTATGGATCTCGAATCATAAATTAAATCTGGAATAGAGTCTGTCTTTGGGCAGACTTTTATTTTAGAAAGAAACAGAGAAAAAACACTTGGATCAATACAAGCAAGGGCATGATCAGACAAAATTTCAGATGTCGCGTTTTGTGGCGAAACACGAGCATGCCTAAAAAGCCGCCGACGGCCCCGCCTAAAAAAGCGTGGATCAGCAGTGTGTTTTCTGAGATTCGAAAGCGATGATGGCAGGCTTTGTATTTGTCAATGCCAAACAGAATGAAGGTCCAGCTGTTCCAGATGGCCAAATAGATTCCAATCATAATCAGTAGTATATAATAAGAAACTTCGAAAGGAACAAAAAACTTCCTGATAAACTGATTGGAAAAAGAAATGAAGTGTGGTAGAATACTTCTAGTTAAAAATGAAGGGGATTTGAACAAACGTTGAATCCCTTTTTTTAAGGAAGATAAAGGAGGGCTCTTATGAACAAACATTCCTTATGTTCCATGAGTGATCTATCAGTTGATGAGATCTTCAGCATTTTAAATGATGCGAGACTTTTTAATAGTTCTTATTCGGATTGGCAATTACCATTGAAAAAGTGTCTGGTTGCTAATCTTTTTTTTGAGCCAAGTACAAGGACGCATTATTCATTTGAAAGCGCTGAACTGCAGCTGGGATGCAAAGTGGCAGATTTCAATGCCGACACCAGCAGCGTGACCAAAGGAGAAACATTCTTTGATACGTTGAAAACATTTGAGATGGTCGGTTATGACGCTTTTGTGGTCCGTCATCCTAAGACAGAATATTTTAAAGAATTAGAAGAAATCAACGTACCAATCTTAAATGCAGGAGATGGAGCCGGCAATCATCCGACGCAGTGTTTGTTGGATTTATTGACGATGCAAAATGAATTCCATACGCTGCATGGCCTGAAGGTGGCTATTGTAGGCGATATTCTGCATTCGCGTGTGGCCGCTTCGAATCGATCAACCTTAGAACGATTAGGAAACGAAGTTTATTTCTGCGGACCGGAAGAATGGGAGCGCCCAGGCTATCCGACGATGCCGTTAGATGAAGCGGTAGAGTGGGCCGATGTGGTCATGATGCTTCGCATTCAAAGAGAAAGAGGAGCGACCTTGGCGCATTTGACCAAAGAGCAGTATTTGGAACGCTATGGCTTGACCAAAGAACGCTATAGCCGCATGCAAAAACACGCCATTGTGATGCATCCGGCACCGTTCAACCGCGATGTCGAAATTGATTCCGATTTAGTGGAAGCATCTAAGAGCCGCATCTTCGAACAGATGGCCAATGGGGTCCTGGTTCGTAAAGCGGTCTTAAAGCGGGCATTTGGATTTGCCCCTTTTGAGGAGTAAGAAAATGCGAGTCATAAAAAACGGAAAAGTACTGACCCCGGAAGGCCTGGTCTGTAAAGATGTCTTGTTTGATGAAGAACAGATCTTACGGATCGAGGATCATATCGAAGGCGACTATGAAGTGATCGATGCTTCGGGCTTGACGGTTTTACCGGGCCTGGTCGATGTCCATGTGCATCTGCGCGAACCAGGTTATACACAAAAGGAAATGATCCATACCGGGACCAGGGCGGCGGCCCATGGCGGATTTACCACCATCTTCTGCATGCCCAATGTGATCCCGTATCCGGATGATGTGCCAACGATCCAGGCGTATCAGCAGCGTATCGATCAAGAAGCGGTTGTGCGCGTGCATCCTTATGCCTGTATCACGACCGAAGAAGCCAGCAAAGAAGTGGTCGATATGAAAGCCATCAAAGAAAACTTCGGGATCCGCTGGTTTAGCGATGACGGTGTAGGGGTCTCTACATCCGAAGTGATGGCGCAAGCCATGAAAACCGCAAAGGATAACGACTGCATGATCGTCGCCCATACCGAAGATATGGCATACCGCCAGCCGGGAGCCTGTGTCCATGACAGCGAGATCAACCGCCAAAGAGGCTGGCTGGGAATCCCGAGTGCGTGTGAGAGTGCACAGCTGATCCGCGATCTGGAATTGACAGAACAAATCGGCAATCGCTATCATGCCTGCCATATCAGTGCCAAAGAAAGCGTACAGGCCTTACAGGAGGCCAAAGCCAAAGGGGCTGATGTCAGCGGGGAAGTAACAGCCCATCATCTTTTATTAGAAGATCAGGATGTGCAAGGTCCTAACTGGAAGATGAATCCGCCTTTGCGCAGTCATGAAGACCGCATGGCCTTGATCGAAGGATTGGAAAACGGCGCTTTGGATTTTATCGCCAGCGACCATGCACCGCATACGGAAGAAGAAAAAAACAAGCCGATGGATAAAACACCGTTTGGCATTGTTTCTTTAGAAACGAGTTTTCCGCTTCTTTATACTGAATTTGTCAAGAAACAGGGGCGCTGGACCTTGGAACAGCTGGTTCACTGGATGTCTTTGGCACCGGCCCGTCGTTTCGGCATCGACAAAATCGGTTCGATCCAGGTGGGCTATCGTCCCGATCTGATCTTGGTTGATCTGGAACACGAAACTGTGATCGATAAGGAACAATTTGAATCAAAAGGAAAAAATACACCATTTGATGGCTGGAAAGTCTATGGGGCCATCAAAGAGACGATCGTAGGATCGAAAACGGTGTGGAAAGGATAAAAACTATGGAAAGACTGTTGATTTTAGAAGATGGCAGCGTCTATAAGGGAACTGCCTTTGGAAGCGATAACTTCCAAATTGGAGAGTTGGTCTTCAATACTTCGATGACGGGGTATCAGGAGATCTTAACGGACAATTCCTATTGTGGACAAATCGTTTTGATGACGTATCCGCTGATTGGAAATTACGGTGTCAATCGTGATGATAACGAAAGTATCATCCCGGCGGTATTTGGCTTTGTCGTAAAGGATTACTGCGACGAACCCAACAACTGGAGAAGCCAGGAAACATTGGACGCATATTTAAAACGCGTGGATATTCCCGGCCTTTATGGAGTCGATACGCGCGCTATTACGCGCAAGATCCGTGAAAAAGGAACGATGCGTGCTACTTTGGCTGCACCGGATGCCAATATTGAAGAGATCATACAAACGTTGAAGGAAGCGGATTTCTTACATGATCAGGTAAAACGCGTGAGCTCTTCCAAGATCTTCCCGATCCCCAACCGCGGCAAAAAAGTGGTTTTGATGGATTTTGGGGCCAAGATGGGAATCGTTCGCGAACTTTCTAAACGCGGCTGCGATCTGATCGTAGTGCCTTATAACACACCGGCTGATGTGATCATGGGCTTCCATCCCGATGGCGTAGTCTTGTCCAATGGTCCGGGAAATCCGGAAGATGTTCCAGAAGCGATCGAGACGGTTCGTCAGCTGATTCCGCAGACGGTTGTGTTCGGAATTTGTTTAGGGCATCAGTTGATTTCTTTGGCTTGCGGCGCTAAAACCTATAAATTGAAATTTGGTCATCGTGGAGCGAATCATCCGGTCGTGGATCTGAAATCGGGAACGGTTTTGATCACGAGCCAGAACCATGGTTTTGCGGTGGATATCGATTCATTGAAGAACACTCGTTTAGAGATGACTTATCAAGCATTGAATGATAAGAGCTGTGAAGGGGTGCAACATAAAGATTATCCATGTTTCAGTATGCAGTTCCACCCGGAAGCCAGTGCGGGACCGTTAGATTCTGAAAACTTGTTTGATCATTTCATGGATGTATTGGAAAAGGAGAATCACTATGCCTAAACGTCAAGATATACATAAGATATTAGTCATTGGTTCTGGACCGATCGTCATTGGTCAGGCTGCCGAATTTGATTATGCCGGAAGCCAGGCTTGCCAGTCTTTGCGTGAAGAAGGATATGAAGTTATTTTGATCAACTCCAATCCGGCCACGATCATGACGGATACGACGATTGCCGACCGTGTTTATATTGAACCGATCACGTTGGATTTTGCCAAACGTGTGATCTATAAAGAAAGACCGGATGCGATCTTAGGATCTCTGGGAGGACAGACAGGGTTAAACTTGGTCGTTGAACTTCATAACGACGGGATCTTGGATGAATGCGGCGTTGAAATTTTAGGAACGGATCTGCATGCGATCAACCGTGCCGAAGACCGTGAATTGTTCCGTTCTTTGATGCAGGAAATCAAAGAACCGGTACCGGAAAGTGCCATTGTGCATACGGTAGATCTGGCCGTGGAATTCTGTAATACACACGGGTATCCGGTCGTGGTTCGTCCTGCTTATACCTTGGGAGGAACCGGCGGCGGTTTTGCGGATAACGAAGAAGAACTTCGCGAGATCTGTGAAGCGGGTTTGAAGATCTCTCCGGTCGGACAGTGTCTGATCGAACAAAGTATTGCCGGTTATAAAGAAATCGAATACGAAGTTATGCGCGATGCCCATGACAATGCCATCGTGGTATGTAATATGGAAAACGTCGATCCTGTCGGCATCCATACCGGGGACAGTATCGTTGTGGCGCCGGTCCAGACTTTGACGGACCGTGAAAACCAGATGCTGCGAAGTGCTTCTTTGAAGATCATTCGTGCGCTGAAGATCTGCGGCGGATGTAACGTGCAGCTGGCTTTGGATCCGCAGAGCTTTAAATATTATGTCATCGAGGTCAACCCTCGTGTATCTCGCTCTTCGGCTTTGGCCTCTAAGGCAACAGGATATCCGATTGCCAAGATTTCTGCCAAATTGGCTGTGGGTCTGACTCTGGATGAGATCTTGAACCCGATCACCAAGACAAGCTACGCTTGTTTTGAACCGGCTATCGATTACGTGGTCACAAAATTCCCGCGCTTCCCATTTGACAAGTTCCCAAGTGCCGACCGCCGTTTAGGAACACAGATGAAGGCGACCGGGGAGGTCATGTCCATTGGCCGTAATTTTGAAGAATCCTTCTTAAAGGCCGTACGTTCTTTAGAAATGAAAGTAGATCATATCGAAAAAGCTGAATTTGCCGCCATGGATCAGATGCAGCTGATGGAAAAGATCAAAAAGAACGATGACGAAAGAATCTTTGCGATTGCCCAATGGCTCAGAAACGGCTATGACATGTCGGTGATCGTAGAAGAAACAAAGATGGATGCCTTCTTTATCTCTCATATCAAACGCATCATTGAACTGGAAAAAGAGATGAAGGCCCATCCAAAAGATCTTGATGTATTGAAAAAGTTGAAGACTTTCGGTTTTGCGGACAGCTATATTGCCCGCAACTGGGATATGAAGGAAAAGGAAGTCTACGATCTGCGAAAAGAAAACGGAATCATTCCGGTATTCAAGATGGTGGATACTTGTGCCGGAGAGTTTACCAGCGCAACTCCTTATTTCTACTCGAGCTATGATGAAGAAAATGAATCCATTTGTTCGGACAAGAAAAAGATCGTTGTATTAGGTTCCGGACCGATCCGTATCGGACAAGGGGTAGAATTTGACTATGCGACGGTTCATTGTGTGGAAACTTTGCGCAATGCCGGTTATGAAGCCATCATCATCAACAACAACCCGGAAACGGTTTCGACAGACTTCTCGATCAGTGACAAATTGTACTTTGAACCATTGACGACCGAAGATGTGATGCATGTGATCGAACTGGAAAAACCATTAGGTGTCATTGTACAGTTCGGTGGGCAGACGGCCATCAACTTGGCCGAATCTTTGGTCGAACATGGCGTGAAGATCTTAGGAACGTCCTTAGAAGATATCGATCGTGCGGAAGACCGTCATGAGTTTGAAGCGATGTTGAAGAAATTGGATATTCCGCAGCCTCAGGGAGAAACCGCAATCACCGTGGAAGAAGCTTTGGTCATTGCCCAGAAGATCGGTTATCCGGTTCTGGTTCGTCCAAGCTATGTCTTGGGAGGACGTGCCATGGAGATCGTGCATAATGATGATGAATTGAAGATTTATATGGCGACGGCGGTCAAAGAGATCAGTCACGATGCGCCGATCCTGGTAGATAAATATATCGTCGGAAAAGAATTGGAGATCGATGCGATCGCTGATGGCGAAAATGTATTTATTCCAGGCGTGATGGAACATATCGAGCGTGCCGGAGTCCATTCGGGAGACTCGATCAGTGTGTATCCAACGCAGATCATTTCGCAAGAAGTCAAAGAAAAGATCATTGATTACGGAATTCGCATTGGAAAAGGCTTCCACTTTGTAGGTCTGTACAATATTCAGTTTATCGTAGATAAGGATGACAACGTTTATGTCTTAGAGGTCAATCCGCGTTCCAGCCGTACAGTGCCGTTCTTGTCCAAGATCACAGGCATTCAAATGTCCAATATCGCAACCAAGGCGATCTTAGGCCATTCGATCGTAGAACAAGGATATACGCCAGGCTATCATCCGGATGATCAAAACCGTGTCTTTGTCAAAGCGCCGGTATTCTCGTTTGCGAAACTTCGTTCCGTTGATACCGTGTTAGGTCCGGAAATGAAGTCGACCGGAGAAGCTTTAGGATCGGATGTCAACTTGGAAAAAGCGCTGTATAAAGCTTTGGTTGCCAGCGGAATCTCAGTGCCGATGCATGGCAATGTATTGTTGACGATTGCCGATGAAGATAAGGCCGAAGCTTTGAAACTAGCCAAACGCTTTGCGGATATCGGCTATGGGGTCTATGCGACCAAGGGAACGGCCAAGATGTTAGAAGAAAATGGCTTGTTTGTTCACTATGCCAATAAGATCGAAGAAGGCGGCGACAACAATGTCGTTGAGATCATTCGTCATGGTCGAGTCAACTTCGTCATCAATACGATGAGCAATAAGACCAATTCGACTAGCCGTGATGGATTTGTGATCCGTCGTGTAGCGGCCGAAAACAATATTTCTTGTATGACAAGTCTAGATACGGCCGAAGCGTTGACTCGTGTCTTAGAATCACTGTCCTTCTCGATGATCAGTATGAACGAGATGGGGAAATAAGGCATGATTCAGGAAAATGCCAAGATCCTTTCCAATACAGAAATGGTAAAGGATATCTGGAAGATGGAAATTAAGACCCAGCTGGTCAAAGAAGCCAGACCGGGTCAGTTTATAGAGATCCAGGTGCCGCCGTTTTTCTTGCGGCGCCCGATCTCGATCCATGAGATCAAAGA
>NZ_CALVBG010000009.1 GCF_944325745.1 uncultured Faecalicoccus sp.
ATTACACCTTCCTTTTAAACTGTTTGTTAAAATATCGGTTAGAATCCAACTAGAACATTCCGTTATCTCCGAATCCAGTACCGAACATATTATTATCAAAGAAATTATTTAAACTATCTTCAGCAAAGTTTGCAGCATTCTCAGCTTGATGCATTGCTTCATTTGAATAGTTCTCCGTTAGCCTGTTCAAAGACTCTAATTCATTTGTTTGCTGTTCTTGTTGTTCAACGTTTTGTTGAAGTAAACGATGTAAAAAATCAAACATATCAATATTTCCTCCTTATTATTATATCAACTTAAAATAGTTTAAGCAGCGCGATTTCAATAGAATGATACATTTTCTAATCCTACCTTTTATATATTTTTTTGTGGTATAATACATTCGCATGAATCAGATGAAAACTCCTCTTTATGGAGGTTGTTTGTGCCAAAAAATTGGTGACAGTTTTGGTGACAGTAACTCAAAAACTAGGTACCATTTTATGGAAAATAACCGCAATTTTCATAAAGAATCCCCCACTTTCTATAAAAAATGGACTCATTTTAGGGGATGGAGAGGTTCTCTTCTTCTGCACCATAGAACATAAAAGCCGATAAAATTCGGCTTTTTTTGTGTTTAAAAGTATTTAGTGTCAATTTTGGGGACAGATACAGGAATCCATTCAAAATTAAAAGGACTAACCCCTGTAGAATACAGGAATCAATCCCTTCAAATTTAGAATAGATAAGTGTCCAAATAATTGGGTTCACTTCATTGATGCCGAGGTATGTTTTTTTCTTTATTCAATATAACGAGGTGTGATGATCATGGTGTAAGCCAAAATCAAAGCCAAGGTATCAAAGAGAGCTCCCAACAAAGAAATCAAGATCCACGGAGAATGTTGGTCAGATAAAATGGGAAGTCCAATCAGAATGAAAACTCCTCCATAAATGATCCAACACTTTCCTAAAGCACGATTATATCCTTTGATATCTTTGACTTTAGGCGCTTTATCATTGGCCCAAAATCCCATTGGTTTTTTCTGCCGTATACAAAAGATGCCTGTTCCTATAAAGAAAACTCCGCAAAGGCACCATATACAAAACGCAATCTTCAATGCCATACTATTTCCTCGATTCCATTTTACGGCTTTGTATTAGAATTTCAATTTATTTTTATAGGGAAACATAGGGTGACTCTGGATCAAGCAAAACAATGCCAGGAGCGCACACAAAAGACTCGACACACACTTAACGAACTGTTGGTCGGGCTTTTTAACTAGATCTTGTATATTGAAGCGAATAAAAGTAAAAGTTTCTAATATTGATTGAAAAAACTTTATAAATCTAAATACTTTTTAACTTAAATATTAAAAACTTTTATACTATAATGAAATCATGAAGGAGGACATTTATGAACAAATTAATAAACAGGCCTCAATATTTGGAACAGCTAATCGGACACAAAGATGTTGATTTAGTGAAAATCGTGACGGGAATTCGTCGTTGTGGAAAAAGTTCGCTATTGGACCTTTTTCATCAATATTTATTGAAACAAGGCATCGATGAAAAGCATATCATTCATATGAATCTTGAATCTTTGAAGTATAGAAATTTAATAGACTACATAGCTCTTTATGAATATGTCTGTGAAAGAATCCCTGAAAAGGGAAAGATATATCTTATTTTTGACGAATTACAGAATGTGGAACATTGGGAAAAGGCAATCGAGTCTTTTCGTCTGGATTTTGATGTTGATATCTATATCACTGGTTCAAATGCCTATTTACTTTCTACAGAATTTTCAACGCTTTTGTCAGGAAGGTATGTCGAGATTCGAATGCTTCCATTGTCCTTTGTAGAATTTCTGAATTTCAATACCTGGGAAGAAGCTACATCTATCGATGAAAAATTCCAGAAATATATGCAATTTGGCGGAATGCCTATATTAAGTGAATATAACTTTAATGAAGCCCGTTGCAATCAGGCTTTAGAAGGGATCTATTCTACAGTCATATTACGAGATATCTTGCAAAGAAATAATAAGATTGACCAAAATACACTGCATCGAATTGCAATGTTTCTTTGCTCGAATATCGGAAGCGTAACCTCACCCAACAACGTCGGAAATGTTTTATCAAGTGATAGGGCTATAAAAGATGATAAAAAACAACATCTGGCAAGAAATACCGTGGAAAAATATATTTCTTTACTTAAAAATGCCTTTTTATTTTTCTCTGTAAGCCGTTATGATATAAAAGGAAAACAACTTCTAAAGACATTGGAAAAAGATTATATTGTTGACCTTGGATTCCGCAATATGTTGCTGGGGTATCGTGATGTGGACAGAGGACATTTGTTAGAAAATGTTGTATTCTTGGAATTGATCCGCAGAGACTATCATGTATATATAGGAAAGGTGGATTCGACGGAAGTCGATTTCATTGCCGAAAAACCAAATGAAAAGATATATATACAGGTGACTGAATCCATGAACTCTGAAGAGGTGCGAAATCGAGAACTGCGTCCATTGAAAGCAATCAATGATAATTATGAAAAGATAGTTTTGTCCACAGATAGAAGTTTTGTAACTTCCGATGAAGGAATCAAAATATTAAATATCATAGACTGGTTAATGGAAAAAGCTTAGACAGTTCTTTTAAGGCTTTGTATAGGAATTTAAATTGACTTTTATAGGGAAACAAGGTATTTTGATACCGATGACTTTGGATGAACAAAAACAACAGGAGCGCACACAAAAAACCCGACACACACTCAATGAACTGCTGGTCGGGCTTTTTAACTATATCTTGTATATTGAAGCGAACAACTTGAAACAAAAAGGCGTCGAATTATCGATCAACGAAGTGCATATTCTGGAGAGTATCGAACGAGCCAGCTCCAATACGATGAGTCATATGGCGCGTCGGCTGATGATCACTTCAGGTACTTTGACCACCAATATTTCTCGCCTGGAGAAAAAAGGCTATGTGGAACGATATCAAGATGAAAAGGATCGCCGCATTGTCCGTATTCGAAATACGCCCAAGGCTTTGGATGTCTTAAAGATCCATGATGAATTTCATAAGAATATGATCGATAAGGCAATCGGAGATCTGGGATTGGATGAAAACGAAGTCTTGAACGAGGCGCTGGAAAATATCTTAGAATACTTTAGCGACGAGTATTCGGATCAGACAAAAGGAGCTTAACATTCTGCCGTTTTGGCAGAATTTTTTTTATGCATTGATAAAAAAATATAAATTTTGACATTCAAACTATTTACTTTGATATTCAAAATAACTATAATGGTCTCGTTAATTACTTTGACATTCAAAGTAAGGGAGGAAAAATTATGTTTGAAGAAATCAAAAAAGTATTAGTAGATGCGATCAATGTAGATGAAGAAGAAATTAAACCAGAGGCAAAGTTAAACGATGATTTAGGAATCGATTCTTTGGCAGCTGTTGAATTGGCCTTAGAATTGGAAAATGAATTTGATATCCGTATTGAAGATGAAGAACTGGCAAAATTGGAAACGGTTCAAGATGTCATGGATATCATTGCCGCGAAGACAAAATAGATAAACAGATATAAATTCAGAAACAACGTATGAGCTGAGAGACCCTTGGCTCATTTTCAATAAACAAGGAGCGATGGTTATGGAAACAAAACAGATCAAAGAAATATTAGAGATCTTTGAAGCGAGCGGACTTTCTCATATGGAACTTGAGGAAGGCAATCTGAAGATCAAAATGGAAAAACCGGTGGGAGAGATCGTGGTACAGCCGACCCCAAGACCTGTTGTTCAAGAAGAAGAGATCAAAGAAGAACCGATGACGACCATCGATTCGCCATTAGTAGGAACGTTCTATCGGGCAAAGTCCCCGCAAGCCAAGCCGTATGTAGAACTTGGCGATCATGTGCAGATCAACGATGTGATCTGTATGGTCGAAGCCATGAAAACAATGAATGAGATCCATTCGGACAAAGAAGGCATCGTAACGCAGATCCTGGTCGAAGATGGGGCCATGGTGGAATATGGTCAACCTTTGATCGTTTTAGGAGAGAAACAATGATTCGTCGTCTTTTGATTGCCAATCGTTCCGAGATTGCCGTACGGATCCTTCGGGCATGCAAGGAAATGGGCATCGAAAGCGTCGTGGCCTATTCACAAGCCGACGCAGATTCCTTAGCGGTGCAGCTGGCCGATGATTCGATCTGTATCGGCCCTGCCAGTGCCAAAGACAGCTATCTGAATATGCATGCGATCTTGCAGGCGGCTTGTTCGGCCGGCTGTGATGCGATCCATCCGGGCTATGGATTTTTAAGCGAGAACGCCAAGTTTGCGCGTTTGGTTCAAGAATGCGATCTGACATTCGTGGGGCCTTCTTTTGGCTTGATCGAATTGATGGGCGATAAAACCATGGCCAGAACCCGCATGAAAGAAGTCGGGGTTCCTGTTGTGGATGGCTGCGAAGATCCTTTGGTGACGGTACAACAGGCATTAGATCTGGCCGATTCGATTGGATATCCGGTGATCATCAAGGCTCGTCATGGCGGAGGCGGACGCGGCATGCGAATCGTATGGCGGCCAGAGGAACTGGAAAGTGCTTATATCCAGGCTCGTCAGGAGGCGAAAGCCTGTTTTGACAACGATGAAGTATACATGGAGCGCTATATCCAGGATCCTAAACACGTGGAGGTCCAACTGTTGGCAGACCATTATGGACATGTTGTTCATTTGTACGAAAGAGATTGTTCCTTTCAAAGAAAGAATCAAAAGATGATCGAAGAATCTCCATGTTCGATTCTGCCAGAAGAAACACGACAAAACTTGTTGAACGATGCCGTAAAAGCGGCCCGGGCGATTGGCTATGATTCCGTGGGGACCATGGAGTTTTTATTGGATCGTGAGGGACACTATTACTTTATGGAGATGAATACTCGCATCCAAGTAGAACATCCGGTGACGGAAGCCGTGACGGGGATTGATTTGATCAAATGGCAGATCAAGATTGCTGCCGGTCAAAAACTGACCTTGAAACAAGAAGAGATCCCTTGCCGCGGAGTGGCGATGGAATGTCGGATCAATGCGGAAGATGTTTCGCGCGATTTTGCCCCTACCCCGGGAAAGATCACCTTTATGCACTTGCCAGGCGGTCATGGCGTCCGTGTGGATACCGCCGTCTATTGCGGAAGCACGATCTCTCCTTATTACGACTCGATGATCTTAAAGCTGATCGTCCAGGCTCCGACCCGGCTCGAATGCATCAAAAAGATGCGGGCCGCTTTAGAAGAGACGATCATTGACGGCGTGAAGACCAATATTGAATTTTTATATTTGACCCTTTATCAAAAAGAATTTATCGAAGGCATCCACGATATTGGATATGCCCCGATCTTATTAGAAAGGCTGAAGAAAAATGGACAGTTTATTTAAAGAAAGAAAAAAGCGTTTGGACATTTTTCATCAATGGCGAAAAAAACCAGCTCCCAAGCCGAAAGAAATGCCCGATCACGTTTTTCAGACTTGTTCGCATTGTCATGCCTCGATCCCGATGATGGATCTGGTCAAAAACCAGTATGTTTGTCCGGAATGTCGGTATCCTTTTAAGATCTCAGCCAGAGAAAGGCTCCGTCAAATCACAGATGAAAAGACATTCAAAGAAATGGATGCTTCTATGATCAGTATCGATCCCGAAAATTTTCCGGGATACAAAGAAAAATTAGATCGTATGCAGAAAGCGACCGGGATGAAAGAAGCTGTGATCACCGGGACAGCCAAGATCATGGGCAACCCTTGTGTTTTGGCCGTTATGGATTCCCATTTCTTTATGGGAAGCATGTCCGCTGCGGTCGGAGAAAAGATCACCCGCGCCATTGAAACGGCCACCAAAAAGAAACTTCCTATCGTGATTTTTTGTACCAGCGGGGGAGCCCGCATGCAGGAAGGGATCTTGTCCCTGGTGCAAATGGCGAAAACTTCGGCGGCCATTGCCCGCCATAAAGAAGCCGGACTTCTGGTGATCACCGTTTTGACCCATCCGACCACCGGAGGGGTCAGTGCCAGCTTTGCGATGCTGGGAGATATTATTTTAAGCGAACCGTATGCCCTGATCGGATTTGCGGGCAAACGCGTGATCGAAGATACGATCCATGAGAAATTGCCGGCCGATTTTCAAACAGCCGAGTTTGTCTTGGAGAAAGGATTTATCGACCGCATTGTTTCTCGTTCAAAAATGCGGTCGACCTTAGGATGGCTTTTAGCTTTTCACACGAAAAGGAGTCTTTCATGAATTTAAAAGAAGCACAGCGTGCGATCAGCGAGATCAAAGCACGACAGATGGAATTGGATGAAAAAGATATCGACACCTGGTATCAGTATCAAAAACAGATCCGCAAATTGGAACAAGAGACGACACTTACCGCATGGGATCATGTAGAGTTGGCAAGAAGGCCCGACCGGCCCAAAGCCAGAGATTATATTGAACTCTTATTTCATGATTTTTTCGAACTGCATGGCGATCGCCGCAGCGGAGATGATCCGGCCATGTTGACCGGACTCGCTACGTTTCATGGCATCCCGGTGACCATCTTGGCTCAATCTAAGGGAAAAACGACCGAAGAGAATCTTCGCCAGCACTTTGGGATGTGCCAGCCTGAAGGGTATCGTAAAGCGTTGCGTCTTGCCAAAGAAGCCGAAAAATTTCATCGTCCCATCATTACCTTTGTGGACACACCCGGAGCGTATCCGGGCAAAGAAGCCGAAGAGAAAGGACAGGCCGAAGCGATTGCCGATTGTCTTTGCACCTTTGCGACCTTAAAGACACCAGTCATCTGTTTTGTGCTTTCCGAAGGCGGAAGCGGCGGGGCTCTGGCTTTGAGCGTGGCCGATCGAATCTTTATGTTGGAATATGCGGTCTATTCGATTCTTTCACCGGAAGGCTTTGCCTCCATTCTTTGGAAAGACGGATCACGGGTCAAAGAAGCTTGCGAAGTGATGAAGCTGACCAGTGCGGATCTGCTTGAAAAAGGCGTGATCGATCAAATCGTGCCGGAACCTTTTGGCGGAGCGGCCTCCCATATTCATCAAGTGGTCGAAAAGATGGATCAAATGTTGCGCAAAGCACTCGTTGAAACGATGAAGAAAAAAGACAATCAACTGATCCAGGAACGCTATGACCGGTTTCGGCATTTAGGAGATACATCATGGAAAATGTCAAGATAATCGGCGCCGGCTACGCAATTCCTGATCAGAAGGTATCCAACGAAAAACTTTCTCAAGTTGTGGACACCAGTGACGAATGGATCCGGTCGCGGACAGGAATTGTTTCGCGTTATATTTCGCGACAGGAAAATACGTCAGATCTGGCATTAAGGGCTGCAAAAGAAGCCATCCAGTCAGCCGGAATCGATTCCCGAATGATTCGTTTGATCCTTGTCGCCACATTAACACCCGATAATTATACCCCTACGGTCGCTTGCCAGGTGCAGGCAGGTTTGGGACTCAATGACCAGCCCATTATGGCTTTTGATATCAATGCGGCCTGCAGCGGATTCTTGTTCGCGCTCGAATGCGCGGCCTCTTTATTAAAAGAGGGCGTGGCCTTGGTCATCGGAGCGGAAACCTTAAGCAAGATCTTAGATTGGAATGACCGAAATACATGCGTATTATTTGGCGATGGGGCCGGAGCTTGTCTGATCCAAAGAGTGCAGGACGGCTCTTCGATGACATTTTATGCTCGCTCTCAAGGCGATGTCGATCATGCCTTGTATTGTCCGGATCGCGGTCTGCAGCCCGATCTTGTCAATCAAGCTCAGCAGAAAACCTATCTGTCGATGAAAGGGCGGGATGTTTTCCGCTTTGCGATCCAGGCGATGCCGGATGCCATTCAACAAGTGCTGGCGGGACAGTCTTTAGATTCCGTAGATCTGATGATCCCGCATCAAGCCAATATTCGCATATTGGAACATGTGAGTAAAAAGATGGGGTTTGGCATGGAGAAAATGTTTGTCAATTTAGACACGTTTGGCAACACATCCGCAGCCAGCGTACCGATCGCCTTAGCGCAGGCATGGGAACAAGGAAAGATACAAGAAGGAATGCATGTGATCCTTGTCGGATTTGGCGCCGGATTTACTTGGGCCGCCTGCAGGATCCAGCACGGTAAAGGAGAAGATACACAATGATGATCAATCAAATGCTCAATATCAAATATCCCATTTTTCAAGGGGCCATGGCCAACATTGCGACAGCCGAGTTTGCCGCTGCCGTTTCCAATGCCGGTGCTTTAGGGATCTTGGGAACCGGAGCCATGAATGTAAAACAAGTCAAAGAGAGTTTGGATCAGCTTCGTTCTTTGACCGATCGGCCTTTTGGGGTCAATGTGATGATGATGAATCCAGAGACCGATCAAATCATGGAATTGCTTGCGCAGGAAAAAGTGCCGGTGATCACGACCGGAGCGGGCAATCCAGGAAAATATATGGAGATGCTCAAAGCAGCAGGTACCAAGGTGTTCCCCGTGGTGGCCAGCGTCGCTTTGGCGATTCGCATGGAGAGAGCCGGTGCTGACGGGATCATTGCGGAAGGCACCGAAGCCGGAGGACACGTCAATGAGCAGACGACCATGGCGTTAGTGCCCCAGGTCGTTGATGCGGTTTCGATCCCGGTGCTGGCGGCCGGAGGAATTGCCGATGGACGCGGATTCAATGCGGCCTTGTCCTTAGGCGCTGTCGGTGTGCAGGTCGGGACTTGTTTACTGGCCAGTGAAGAATGTCCGATCCACCAAAACTACAAAGAAGCTGTATTAAAGGCAAAAGATACGGATACGATCGTAACCGGAAGAAGTTTGAATACCCCGGTGCGCATCTTGAAAAATCCGATGAGCCGACAATATTTGAAATTAGAATATGGAAAAGCCGATCGTGAAGAGATGGAAAAACTGACGCTGGGCGGGTTGCGTCGCGCAGTGTTTGAAGGCGATATGAAAACCGGTTCCGTCATGATGGGACAAGTGGCCGGATTGTGTAAAGAGATCCAGCCGCTAGAAAAGATCTTCGAACATATGATCAGTGATTCGCAAAAACAATTCGAATTGCTTCAAAAGAAGATTGAGGCCATCCAATGTTAAAACCGGTAAAGATCCAGAACAAAGTCTTGCAGGTTCCCATTATCCAAGGCGGGATGGGGATCGGTGTTTCATTGTCCGGCCTTGCCAAAGCGGTTTGTAAAGAAGGCGGGATGGGAGTGATCTCAGCGGCCATGCCGGGATTTCGCGAACCTGATTTTGAAAAAGATCCGGTCCAGGCCAACATTCGTGCCTTACAAAAAGAGATCCGGATCGTAAAAGAGGAAGTGCCGAACAGTTTTTTAGGCGTCAATGTCATGGTAGCTTCGCGCCACTATGAAACTTATGTAAAGGCCAGTATTGAGGCCGGAGCCGATGCGATCCTGTCGGGAGCAGGCTTGCCTTTGGATCTGCCGAAATATGTTCAGAACAAAGCTTTGATGGCCCCCATCGTATCGAGTGCTAGAGCTTGTCGCCTGATTTGTCGAAGATGGGATGGCCATCACCAGGGTGCACCGGATTTTGTGATCGTGGAAGGACCCCAAGCGGGCGGCCATTTAGGATTTAAATTACCGGATCTGGAAAATGAACGATGTCAGAGCTTGGAAGAGATCGTAGCCGAGGTCAAGAAAGAGTTAGAGCCTTTTCAGGAAAAATATGCGAAATCGATCCCGGTCTTTGCGGCCGGCGGGATCTTCAGCCATGAAGATATTGTGCACATCATGGAAGCAGGAGCCGATGGAGTTCAGATGGCGACCCGATTTATCGCAACCCGGGAATGTGATGCACATCCGGCTTTTAAACAGATGATCATCCATGCCCAAAAAGAGGATATCGGGTATGTCAAAAGTCCTGCCGGATTTCCCGGACGAGCCATTCAAAATGCCTTTGTGAAAAGCCGCCAAGGACAACCGAATCAAAAAGTAGACAACTGCCTGGGATGCATGATTCCCTGTCATTGGCAAGATACCCCGTATTGTATTACGCGCGCTTTGATCCGGGCGGTTCAAGGCGATACCGAAAATGGTCTCTTTTTTACGGGCACCAATGCGTATAAGATCTCAGAGATCAGCGATGTGAAATCAGTGATGAACAGCCTGCAGGGGCTGGGAAAGGAAACAAAATGAAAACAGCGTTTCTGTTTGCGGGCCAAGGCTCTCAGAAAGTAGGGATGGCCAAAGAATTTTATGAGGCCTTTGCGGTCAGCCAGAAAAGAATGGATGGCCTGCAATGTGATTATGATCTAAAAAAATTGTGTTTTGAAGGACCCCAAGATCAGTTGGACGATACAGCTTATGCCCAAAGTGCCATTGTCGCGGCTTCTTTAACGATCTTGGAAGCGCTAAAAGAAAGCGGGATCCAGGCGGATGGCTGTGCGGGCCTTTCTTTAGGCGAGTATACGGCCTTGTGTTATGCCCAAAGTTTTGATCCGCAGACGGCCATTGATATCGTTCGTCAGCGGGGAATTTTGATGGCACACGCTTTGCCGGCCGGTACGACAGGGATGGCGGCCGTCCTGGGTCTAGATGAAAATACGATCCAGGAAGTATGTCAGACTGTGAACCAGCCAGGCAAAGTTTTGGAGATTGCCAATTACAACTGTCCGGGGCAGATCGTTGTGACGGGCCATCAAAATGCCATTGAACAGGCAACACCATTATTCATCGAAAGGGGCGCTAGACGAGTGCTTCCGCTTTCTGTCAGCGGGGCCTTTCACAGTTCACTGCTGATCCCTGCCAGTGAAGAATTGGAAGCGGTCTTGCGAACCAAACATTTCGCATTGCCGAAGATCCCGGTCTATCACAATATCAGCGGAAAGATCGAATCCATTCAAAAGGAAGAAGATCTGATCCAGATCTTAAAGAAACAGATCTGTCAAAGTGTCCGTTTTGAACAGACGATCCGCAACATGATCGAAGATGGCTTTGATACATTTGTGGAGATCGGCCCTGGAAAAAGCTTAAGTGGTTTTGTGCGAAAAGTATCTAAAGAGGTAAAGGTCTATACGATCAACACCGTACAGGATCTGGAAGGAATGGTGGAAACATGGAAAAAGTAGCGCTTGTGACCGGAGGCGGCAAAGGCATTGGCAAAGCGATTGCCCTTGCGTTTGCGCAAGCCGGTTATGATGTGGCTTTAAATTATAACGGTTCAAAAGAAAAGGCTCTGGAAGTCGTAGAAATGATTCGCTCTTATGGAGTTCAAGCCGATGCCTTTCAAGCCGATGTTTCGCAAGAAGAGTCGGTCAAGGCCATGGTGGATGCGATCATGGAAAAGTTTGGCCGGATCGATGTTTTGGTCAATAATTCCGGGATCACAAAAGACGGCTTGATGCTTCGAATGTCTTACGAAGATTTTCATAAAGTAATCGCCGTCAATCTGGAAGGAACATTCAACTGTCTTCGTCATGTCTCGCGGATCATGATGAAGCAGCGTTCTGGATCGATCATCAATATGGCCAGTGTCGTCGGCTTGATCGGAAATGCCGGCCAGGCTAATTATGCCGCCAGTAAAGCCGGAGTGATCGGTCTGACCAAATCAGCTGCCCGTGAATTGGCGTTGCGTCATATCCGTGTCAATGCGATCGCCCCTGGTTTTATTGAGACCGATATGACCGCGAAATTAGCGGAAAAAGATCAACAGAAAATGATGGAACAGATTCCGTTGCGTACTTTTGGAAAGCCGGATGATGTTGCTTCGGTCTGTGTCGCCCTGGCATCGGATGCGTTCGGCTATGTGACGGGGCAAGTGATCCATGTCGATGGCGGCATGGTGATGTAGGAGGGAATATGCGAAGAGTCGTAATTACAGGATTGGGATGTGTCTCTCCCATTGGGAACGATGTATCCACTTTATGGCAAAGTATAGAAGAAGGTCGATGCGGGATCGAACCCATCACGCATTTTGATACAACCGATTATAAAGTGAAATTGGCAGGAGAAGTCAAAGATCTGGATAGGGAAGCTTACTTTTCCAAACGCGATCTGAAATTCAACGACCGGTTTACCCAGTTTGCCCGCATCGCTTCCAAACAGGCTATGGAAGATGCCGGATTCTCTAAAGATCCTGATCAGGCCAACCGCTTTGGCTGTATCATTGCTTCCGGGATCGGAGGGATCGCTTCCATCGAACAAGCAAGCCAAACTTTAGAAGAACGGGGACCTTCTCGAGTTTCCCCTTTCTTCATTCCTATGGCATTGTCCAATCTGGCAGCCGGACAAGTGGCAATTGACTGGGGCTTGAAAGGACTGGCAACTTGTATCGTCACCGCCTGTGCGGCAAGTTCCAATGCGATCGGCGAGGCTTTTCACCGTATCCGAGAGGGCTATGAAGACTGTATGTTGACCGGCGGTTCAGAAGCGGCGATCACCCCTTTGGCGATTGCCGGCTTTCAATCGATGCGAGCCTTACATACCGGACAAGATCCCCGATGCGCCAGCATTCCCTTTGATGCCCGAAGAAGCGGATTTGTCATGGGAGAAGGGGCCGGCATGCTCGTATTGGAAGAATTAGAACACGCTAAGGCGCGTCATGCGAAGATCTATGGAGAAATTGTCGGATATGGTTCTAGTTGTGATGCTCATCATATCACGGCTCCTTTGGATGATGGTTCCGGAGGCGCACAGGCGATGCTTCTGGCTTTAGAAGATGCCAAGATTCCGGCCGAAGTCATCGACTATATCAATGCCCATGGCACCAGTACACCGCTGAATGATAAAACGGAAACCCAGGCGATCAAGCTCGCTTTTCAGGAACATGCGAAACACTTGGCCGTATCTTCCACCAAAAGCAACACCGGCCATCTGTTAGGAGCCAGCGGTGCCATTGAAGCGATCATCAGCGTCAAAGCTCTGGAACAAAGCTTTATCCCGCCGACGATCCACTATGAACAAGCAGATCCGGAATGTGATCTGGATATCGTGCCCAACCAGGGACGGCATCAAGATCTAGGCTATGTTATGAGCAATTCTTTAGGTTTTGGAGGCCATAACGCTTCCTTGATCTTTAAAAAATGGGAGGATTCACTATGCGATTGACAAATGAGGACATCAAAGCGATCTTGCCGCATCGGTATCCGTTTTTACTGGTGGATCGAATCGAATCGATCGACGAAGAAACGCAAACAATCGTGGGCATCAAATGTGTCAGTGCCAATGAGATGCAGTTTTTAGGCCATTTCCCGCAAAAAAGCGTTATGCCGGGTGTGCTGATCGTCGAAGCCATGGCTCAGACCGGAGCCGTACTTTTATTGCGGGATCCGGCCAATGCCGGAAAGCTGCCGTTATTTGCCGGCATCAATAAGATGCGCTTTTCTCGTCCTGTTGTTCCGGGGGATGTACTGACGATGACCGTGCAGTTCAAACGTCAGATCGGCGGGATCTGTATCGCCAGCTGTGAAGCGAAAGTAGGCGATGAAAAAGCTGCTTCGGGAGAGATCTTATGTGCGCTGCAGGAAGTATGATGCCGCAAATCGGCTGTGATATCGTAGAAATTGCCCGCCTTCAAGAGAAAACTGCCTTGGCGAAGCGAATCTTAAGTGCACCCGAATACCAACAGTATCAAAGTTTAAAAGGAAAGCGAAAGACGGAATTCTTGGCGGGACGCTTTGCGGCTCGGGAAGCCATTGTGAAAGCTTTGCCGATCTCGCTGAAATCTTCACAGATCGAGATCGATCCTTTAAAAGAGATCCGGTATGAAGGATATCGGATCCAAGTATCGATCTCTCATGACGGAGATTATGCGATGGCCGTTGCCGTAGCACAAAAGGAGGCAGCTTAGATGCGCAAGATCTTTATGGTCAGGGCGTTGCCGTTTTTGCCGGCGGCCTGGGTCAGTTCATGGATCTATGCGAAAAAAAGCGAAGAAGAAAGTCAGGCAAGGTTAAAAAAATGGAGCCAGCTGATCTTAAAAGTGTTAGGGCTCCATTTAGAAATCGAGGGGCAGGAGAATATTCCGAAAGATCGTACGGTCTATTTTGTCTCCAACCACCAGGGAACCTTGGATCCGGCTTTGATCTTGGCCAGCTGTCCGGTGCCTGTGGCTTTTATTTCTAAAAAAGAAAATGAAAAAATGCCGATCTTTGGCCGCTGGGCCCAAAATATCGGCACCCTGCATTTTGACAGGGACAGCCGTGAAGGCAATGTGCATATGCTTCGGGAAGCAAGCCGAAAATTAAAAAAAGGAAAGAACTTATTGATCTTTCCAGAAGGAACCAGGTCCAAAGCAGATGCGATGCATGAATTCAAGGCGGGTGCTTTGTTGCCGGCGTATATGGCCAAGGTTGTTATCGTTCCGGTTGTTTTACATCGCTCATATATATTGGATGTCAATGAGAAAATATCAAAAAATCTCAAGATCGAATATGGCAAGCCCATTGATTTAGCCTCCCAAGATCGACCCGATCAGGAAATGTGTGCCAAACAGCTTCACGACTGGATCCAGGGACGAATCGAAATCTCAGCAGAAACCAGCGACTCTTGTTGACCGTGTTCGTTTTCGATAAGCAAATGAAAGTGATCATCGATCCCCCGAATAATCCCGGTAGAAATTTGGCCGGCCTGATGAATGTAGACTTTCTGGTTGACATAAGCCAGCTGTTTTCGATAATCTTCCAAGGCCTTGTCCGGGGCGGCTAAATATTCATCAAAAAAGTTTAAAAACTTCGCAATCAAGATCGAGCGAGGTTTTTTTATGGGCGAAAAGTCTTCGATGGAAGCCGCGACGGAGGCAATCTCTGCAGGCCGCTCAAAAGCGTGCACATTGATGCCGATTCCTAGGATCATGGCTTTGATCTGGCTGCCGAAGAAGAGACTTTCGCACAAGATGCCGGCAATTTTTTGGCCATGGACCAAAAGATCATTGAGCCACTTGATAGACGGGGTGATTCCATAGATCGTCTGGATTGCCTTCAGGGCACTTAAAGCTGTGATTGCCGTCAGATCAAAGACGGAGTCCAGGCTATCCTGCGGTTTGATCAATAAGGATAAGTAGATCCCGCATCCTTTCGGAGAATAAAATGAACGCCCCTTTCGGCCTTTTCCCCGAGTCTGTTCTTCCGCGATCACGACCGTCTTTTCGGGAAGATCGAGATGTTCTTTCAGATATTCATTGGTGCTGCCCACTGTATCCATATGAAGGAAAGAATAGTCAGGGCATTGTTTTTTTAATTCATGGATATCGATCATGGCTGTATCTTATCAATTTTCGGACAAGGATACAAATCTTGCTTTCATTTGAAAAGGAAACGCGGTATCATCGAAACGACAGGAGTTGAAAACATGAAACATATCGTGATCATCGCAACGGGCGGCACCATTGCCGGCAGCGGAGAATTTGGCAAAGCGGCTGAATATGCGGCCGGAAGATTCAGCGTGGAAGAGATCTTGAAAAGCGTTCCGGCCATACGATCTTTAGCTTCGATCCAAACGATCCAGCTGTGCAATGTCGACAGTAATGAAATGAACCAGCAGCGGTGGATCGAACTGCGCAATCAGATCCATGAAGTGGCCAAGGATCCGCAAACAGACGGGATCGTTGTGACCCATGGGACGGATACGTTGGAAGAGACGGCTTTTTTCTTGAATTTGACGCTTCATACTGATATTCCGATCGTATTGACCGGTTCGATGCGTCCGGCTACGTCGGCCAGTGCCGATGGTCCGATGAATTTATACCAGGCGGTGGCCCTGGCTGCCAGCGACCAAGCCAAAGGAGCAGGGGTCTTGGCGGTTTTTTCGGATACGATCTATTCGGGGCGTGATATCCGCAAGACCAACAGTTATAAGACGGATGCCTTTGAGATCGATCATTTTGGATCTTTGGGCTATATGCGCGATGACCAGGTTTATTTTTTGAACCGCTCCAAACGAGCGCATACATTGACGTCTCCGTTTTCAGATCTGGAAATCAAAGAGTTTCCTAAAGTCAACATTGCCTATTGGCATTGTGACGGCGATGGAGATACTCTTCGTGCTCTATGTCAAAATGCTAAAGGATTGGTGATTGCCGGCAGCGGCAGCGGAAACTATTCCCAGGTCTGGCAAAAAGCGATCCATGAGCTGGCCAAAGATCATCTGATCGTACGCGCCAGCCGGGTGCCGAAGGGAATCGTCTTTGATTCGGCGTTCTTTGATCCCAATCATGATACGATCTCTGCCTACACTTTCCCGGCGCACAAGGCCAGGATCTTATTGATGCTGGCGATGATGAAAACGGACGATAAAGAAACGATACAAAATTGGTTTGAAACGTTATAGTGCTGGATTTTGGACAGCACTTTTTGTATGCGTTGAGATTGATCTTAGATGATTGTATAATGGGGCATATGGAAAAGTTTGAATTAGTATCGGACTATCAACCAAGCGGAGATCAGCCGCAGGCGATCCAGGCTTTGGTGGAAGGGTTACAAGCCCATAAAAAATACCAAGTGCTGATGGGGGCTACCGGGACCGGAAAGACATTTACGATCTCGAATGTGATCGCGGCCGTGAATCGTCCAACCCTTGTATTTGCCCATAATAAAACGCTGGCAGGACAGCTGTATTCCGAATTCAAAGAGTTCTTTCCGCACAATCGGGTAGAATACTTTGTTTCGTATTTTGATTATTACCAGCCGGAGGCATACCTTCCGAAAACCGACACGTATATCGATAAAAATACAAAGACCAATGAAGAGCTCGACATGCTTCGTATGGCTGCGGTCAATTCTGTTTTGGAACGCCGTGATACAATCATTGTCGCCAGTGTGGCTTCGATCTATGGCGCCAGCAACCCAGATCAATATCGGGACATGATCTTTACTTTGCGGACCGGCCAGACGATCGACCGCAAAGAACTTTTGACTTCTTTGGTCTCTCAACAATACAAACGCAATGATACCGATCCGCTGCGCGGGACATTTCGGGTTCGCGGCGATGTGATCGAGATCACACCAGGACATACAGATTCTTATTTGATCCGTATTGAGCTTTTTGACGATGAGATCGAGCGAATCTGTGAAGTGGATCCGGTGACCGGCAAAGTCAAACAAGCTTACTCTGTCTATATCATCTATCCGGCCAACGGTTATGCCACCAGCATGGATGTGATGGAAAGGGCTGCTCATACGATCGAAGAAGAACTGGAAGAACGTCTCGATTATTTTGATAAGGCGGGCAAGCCTTTGGAAAAAGAGCGCTTAGAACAGCGCTGCCGCTATGATATTGAAGCTTTGCGGGAATTTGGTGTCTGTCCGGGCATCGAAAATTATTCCCGACACATCGATGGACGAAAACCAGGGGAAAGACCGTATACGCTCTTTGATTATTTCCCGAAAGATTTTCTTTTGGTTGTGGATGAAAGCCATGTCTCTTTGCCGCAGATCCGCGGCATGTATAATGGGGACCGGGCCCGTAAGGAAGTTTTGGTTGAATATGGTTTTCGCCTGCCCAGCGCTCTGGACAATCGGCCGTTGCGTTTCAACGAGTTTGAAAGCCTGATCGATCAGGCAATCTTTGTCTCGGCCACTCCGGGCGATTGGGAATTAGAACAGACGCATCAGGAAGTGATCGAACAGATCATTCGCCCAACGGGACTTTTGGATCCGGAAGTTGAAGTCCGGCCCATCGAAGGTCAGATCGATGATCTAGTGGATGAGATCAAAGACCGCATTCAAAAAGGCCAGAGAACATTGATCACGACCTTGACCGTGCGTATGGCAGAAGACTTGACGGCTTATCTGAAGGATATGGATCTGAAAGTGGCTTGGCTTCATCACGAAGTGACGACGATCGAGCGAACGGAGATCATTCATGATCTTCGTCAGGGGAAATACGATGTATTGGTCGGGATCAACTTGCTTCGTGAAGGATTGGATATTCCGGAAGTTTCTTTGATTGCGATCTTGGATGCGGATAAAGAAGGGTTCTTGCGCAGCAAGCGTTCGCTGATCCAGATCATTGGACGAGCGGCGCGAAATGCCGAAGGCAAGGTCATCCTTTACGCGGATACGATCACCGAAAGCATGCGGTATGCGATCGATGAAACCAACCGTCGCCGTCAGATCCAGATTGCCTATAATGAAAAACATGGAATCGTGCCGAAGACGATCATCAAGCCGATCCACGATGTCGTTCGTTCGAAAGAAACCAAAGAAATGGCGGCTCGTTATCTGAAGAAAAAGAAGATGCCCGCTAAACAAAAAGAAGTACTGTTGGAGAATATCCAAAAAGAGATGCGGGAAGCTGCGCGTACGCTTGATTTTGAAAGAGCGGCCCAGCTGCGCGATATATTATTTGAATTAAAAGAAAAAGACTAAACGGAGGTTTGTCTATGTCTGAGTTTTCGCAAATGTTGGAAAGTTATGTCAATGAGAAAAAAGTCAATAAATTTCAAATGGCAAAATATCTTTCCATCGATCGTTCCAGTTTACATAAGATCATTCAGGGGCAGCGAAATGCCCCATCGAAAAATCTGGTCATCCGGATCGGACAATATTTGGAGCTTTCTCCTTATGAGTTAAATGAGTTGTTGGAACTGTATTCGATTTCTTTGATCAGCCCGCAGCGATATTATCGTCGTAAAAATGTACAGCTGTTTCTGGAGTCGTTTGATCCCAACCCTTCTCTGGTTGAGATGCCTTCGTTTCAGGCCAGCAATCTGCCGGCCATGAATCGTCCGGTGATGCCTTTAAAGACCAATGCGATCAATTTGGAACACTTGTTGTATCAAATCAATGAAAAGGAAAAAGAAAGCGGGAAAGGTGTGATCCGCTTTTTGGGGACACCGGAACTTCCTGGTTTTGAAAACTTGTTTGCGCAGCTGAGATCCGGAACGCAGGTCAAACATATCTTGCCGTTTGTCCGTTATGAAAATGCGGCGGATTATAAAAATGATCAAAATTTTTTGTATCTATCGAAAGTAGTTTCCATGTATGCCCAGTTTGCGGATCGGCTGATCGACTATCAAACGTCTTATTATTATTCGGGGGAGTCGATTCGTTCGCATTTTCCGCCTTTTCCTTATTGGGTTGTCACAACAGAATACGCTTTACAGATCTCGGAAGACTATAAAGAAGGGATCATCTACCAAGATCCGGACATGATCGCATATATGGCCGAGATCTTTGACCGGTTATGGATGCGGACCAATGTTCTTTTGATCCCGGTACAAGATGGGTTGTCACAGCTGCATCTGAATCAGGAATTATTAAAGGCCAAGACCGATTCGGAGATTCATTTTTCTTTATTGCCTTGCCTGATGCCGTTTTTGACAAGGCGGGAAATCGAGAAGTATCTGACGCCAGAGCTTCCGGAAAGAGAAGGATTTATCGATCTTCTCGATCAGTATATAACGGCCATTCGTCAGCGTCATGCCTTGGTGCATCCCAAGATGATCTTTAGTCTGGATGGGATAAAGCGCTTTTTGGAAGAAGGGGTCTTTGATGAATTCCCGCAAGATCTCTATTCGCCATTGGAGATGGATGATCGTAAACGCATCTATTCTCGTTTTCTTCAAAAAGCGAATCAATATGAATACAAACTGTTAAAAGAAAACATGGGAACCATCGTGAATGGGATCCGCGTCAATCTGTCTGATTCCATGGGTTTTATCCAATTTATGACCCATAGCGGTAAAGTGATCTTATTATCGTTAGAACATCCTGGCTTTCTGGCCTCCTTCAAAGATTATTTTGAAACGATGGATCCTGACCGATTCTTCACGCCGGAAGAAACAATGGAAAAATTGAATAAGCTTCAATATTCGATCTAAGACTGTGTCGATTTGACCAGTCTTTTTTTTCATCTTTAGAAAAATTTAAGACTTTTTACCAAAGACCTTTACTTTTCTCCGGTATCTTAATAGATGAAAAGGAGGGGGCAGATGACGGATTCGAGAAAATGGATCACATTTTTGACCATCATTATGACGGGGATTTGCCTATGGTTCTTCGTCTTTCTGTTTCAAGAAGGCTATCTGTTGGATCCGTCCAAGCTGCAAACTCTGCTGGTGCACTCCGGGGCCTTGGCACCGGTCCTGTTTGTGGGACTTCAAATCTTCCAGACTGTGATTCCTGTCATCCCCGGTGGTGTGACCAGTGCCATCGGTGTGATCTGTTTTGGGAACATCGGCGGTTTTCTTCTGAATTATGTCGGCCTATGCATTGGCTCCGTGATTGTTTTCTGGCTTGTCAAAGTTTATGGAAAACCCTTTATCCAGAAGGTCACGGATCAAAAGACGATGGATAAATACATCGGCTGGCTGGATCGGGGCAAGAAATTTGATCGGTTTTTCAGCTTTGCGATCTTGATGCCGGGCTTTCCCGATGATCTCTTATGCATGATCGCTGGTTTGACCAGAATGACAACGGCGCGATTTATCGCTATTATTTTATTGTGTAAACCGTTCGGTTTGATTTTATACAGTCAAGGATTGACGATTTTATTCCAAGAGATTGCCAGGTTATTTTAAAGATTATTCAAGGGGGAGTGAATATGGAACATACGATCTTAGTGGTAGAAGATGAAACAGGGATCCGTAAAGCGATCTGTATTTATATGAAAAATCAAGGCTATCGGGTGCTGGATGCCGCCAATGGAAAAGAAGGCTTAGAACTGATAGAAAAAGAAGAGATCCATTTGGCCATTGTGGATATCATGATGCCGGTCATGGACGGGATCACGATGGTCATGAAGGCTAGAGAAACGCATGATTTTCCCATTCTCTTTTTAAGTGCGAAAAGTGAAGAAGTGGATAAGATCCACGGCTTGAATATTGGTGCCGACGATTACATCACAAAACCGTTCGCATCGACAGAGCTGATTGCTCGAGTACGAGCCCAACTGCGCCGTTACGAACAGATCCTGGCTTTGAAAAAAGGGCAAGAATCCAAAGATTCCTGTCTTGTCGTTGGCGATCTGGAACTGGATCCTTTGACAAAGGAAGTCCGGGTGGCCGGCAAGCTGGTGCATTTGACGCCGAAAGAATTTAAGATCTTGGAGTTGTTGATGAAAAACCCGGGGCGGGTCTATTCGGCTCAACAGATCTATGAACTTATATGGGAAGAAGAGGCCATCAACACCGAGACGATCATGGTCCATATTCGAAAGCTGCGGGAAAAGATCGAAGTCGATCCCAAAAGACCACTCTATATCAAAGTGGTATGGGGAATCGGCTATAAGATTGAAAGGATGGAATCATGATGAAAAAGAGTTATCGACTTTTGGCAGGTTTCTTTTTGGTGTGTGCTTTATGTTCCGGACTGGTTTCTTTTTTGATGCCGCGTCTGGATCCGCAGGCTACCTCCAATATAGAAGATGCCGACTCCTATTTGGTAGAAGATATTCAATGGCTGCTTGTCGGAAAAATGATGGAAATGGATCCGGAGTATTCTTTAGTACAATGTGAAGATGAAGACTTCCAGGAACAGATCGATCGCGGCATCCAAGACAATGTGCGGCGAGCCACCTATGAATTGGATAATGATCCCAATTTCTTTTATCGGGTATCTTCGGGCCAAAAAACTGATGAGCGCCAATTTGATGAAGATCTGTCCATCGAGGATTGTTTATTCTATGGCGTATTGAATTATGATCAAGGGGGTCATCTCACCCAGGAAGGAACGATGAGTGTCCCGGATTTCAGTTTTTTGTCAATGGATTATTTTTATCCGCTTTATGATATGGTCTTTGCCTATGGCTATGAAGAGGACACTTACATGAATGTGGAGATCATACCGCCTTCCAATCTAAATGTGGAGATTCGGATCCCTAAAGAGATGAAGGAGAAAAAAGGGGTTGTCTATAACTGCATCTATAACGAATCTTTATGGGCGCCTTTTACGATCATCGCCTTTTTGGCCGGTACTGTTGTGGTGGGACTCTATATTCTTTTGGCCTCCTATCGCTCTTTAAGTCTGGTGCAGCCGTTTAAGACTTTGTTAGGATGGAAAGCTGAATTCAATGTGGTCTTTTTGGGATTTGTCACCTCGATGATCATTTTATTGGGCATCTATTGTATCGGTTTGACCTTGGATGGAAGACTCTTGCCGGCCATGGCGCGATTTGGCTTGCCTATGCCGGTGCTTTGGGCCGGGGTCTTGAATTTTATTTCCTATTTTTTGTCCATGGTCATGATCGGTCTGTGTCTGTATTATGTTAAGTATGCTCTTTGTTCTGGCCCGATCCGCTTTTTAAAAGAAGATGTGTGGATCGGCAGCTGGATCGTAAAATGGATCGCGGATCTAAAAAATCCAAAAAATTATGATCTGGATGGGAAATTAAAAAGTTTGATCTTTAAAATGGTGTTATTCAATACGATCATTGTCTTTGTACTGAGTTTATTTTGGGGTTGGCTTTTGGCATTGGTCTATGGGGTTTGTACGTATTTTCTGTTGATGAAAAGAGCGAAAGAATTGACCGAAGAGTACAATAAACTCCTGGTTCGCATGGACCGCATGGGACAAGGCGACTTTTCGATCGATCAAGATGAACAGACCGAGATCTTGCCGGCGCTCCAGGAAAGACTCGATACCCTCCAGGAAGATTTTGAAGTGGCCGTGAAGGAAAGAGTGCGCTCACAAAATATGAAAACCGAATTGATCACCAATGTTTCTCATGATCTGAAGACCCCTTTGACAGGGATCAAAAATTATTTGGAACTGTTGGAAGATCCCGGACTTTCGGAAGAAGAGAAGAGCGAATACTTGTCACGTTTGAACCAGTATGCGGATCGTTTAAGCAAGCTGATCGAAGATCTTTTTGAAGTCTCTAAAGCCAATTCGGGAAATATTGAATTACACCTTCAGTCGGTAGACATTGTTTCTTTGGTCGAACAAGTCTTGGTAGAAAATGAGAAACTATTGGAGAATGCGCAATTGATTCCCGTTCTGCGCAAACCCAAGGATCCGATTCTCTGTGAATTGGATGGGGATAAAACGGTGCGGATCTTTGAGAATCTGATCTCCAATGTATCCAAATATGCACTTTCTCATACGCGTGTCTTTGTCCGAATTGAAAAGGTCAAAGAGCAGGCAATCATCACGATCCAGAATATCTCGAAGACACCCTTGGATTTTGATCCGGAAGATATCACGGAACGCTTTGTCCGGGCGGATGAATCGCGTCATGAACCAGGCAGCGGTTTAGGTTTGGCTATTGTCAAGAGCTTCTGCGAGGTCCAAAATGGCAAATTTGAAATTGGTTTAGATGGAGATGTCTTCAAAGCGATCGTTACTTTCAATATTCAACAATAAAGCTGCGGAGTTCCGCAGCTTTTCTATCGATAGTCATCTATCTTAAAACGATAGATCATTTCCGAAGTTAAAGAACCGTCAAGATTCTCTTTTCCGTATTGCAGGTCTTGGCGCGAGACCCAATGGGCCATCTGAAGTTCGCGGGTATCCAGGCGGATATCATCTTCGTGGTCCAGTTCGCAATAGAATCCTGCCAGGACATCACTGACAATTCCCCAAGGCTGCGATTTATAATACCGGATATTTTTGACGCGAAGGCCCACTTCTTCATAAACTTCGCGGGCAACCGTTTCTTCTAATGTTTCTCCGATCTCGACAAATCCCGCCAACAAGACTTGTTTGGAACGTCCGGGATATTGAGCCAGCAAGATCTGATCTTGATGGGTCAGGGCAATGATCACCGCCGGGAAGATCCGCGGATATTCAATCACGCCGCAAGCCGGGCAAACCAAAGCTCTCTCTGTTTGGCTGGCAACCAGAGCATGACCGCACCGGCCGCAGAATTGACGATGGCGATACCAGTCATACAGATGGAATCCAGTCGCATAGGCAAAGCCAAAATGATGAGGTTTACCGCGCGTTAACGGGCGCAGTTCCTGGTAAGAATAATGGTTTTGTTCTGGAACATCCATGACCAGAAAATAAGGATCCTGGTCGATTGAAAATAAATAGATGGCCTGAGAAAGATCAAGATCCAGCTCTTTGGCTTGCGGGCAGCGGATCTGATCGTTTTCGGCTTGACTCAAAGCTTCTTTTCCCCGAAAAGCAAGGATATAGCTTTCGGGTGTGGGCAAGATCTTTTGAAACGCATTATTGAATGTATGCGGTGCGATATCTTGGATCATAAAGTAGTCTCTCCTTTGAAAAAAGGTTTGGGATCTCCAAACCTTATTTTGGTAATTTAAATGAGCTTTTCAAAGATACGATACGGTTAAAGACAAGGTGATCTTCGGTCGTATCTTTTTCGTCAACACAGAAATACCCGTTTCGAACAAACTGGAATTTGTCTTGTTTCTGGGCGCCTTTGACAAATGGCTCGACGTAGCACGTTTCAACGACCTTACATGAATTTGGATTCAAGTTCAAGCTGCCGTCTTCATTGTAGACTCCTTTTTCTTCGTCGACGAGGTTTTCATAAAGACGAGCCGTAGCCTGTATGCAATGATGGACAGGGACCCAATGGATCGTTCCCTTGACTTTACGTCCCGTAAAGCCGGAACCGACCTTGGTTTCCGGATCATAAGTCGCATGAACCACGGTCACATTTCCGTTTTCGTCTTTTTCAAAGCCGGTACATTTGACAAAGTAGGCATTCATCAGACGAACTTCGTTGCCGACGAAAAGCCGGAAATATTTTTTGACAGGATTTTCCATGAAATCTTCTCGTTCGATCCACAATTCTCGTTCAAAAGGAATTTGTTTTTTGCCGGCGTTCGGATCATCCATATTGATGCTTCCTTCCACCATTTCAAATGTATCTTCTGGATAATTGTCGATCACCAGTTTGATGGGATCCAAAACCGCCATGACACGCGGGGCCTTAGGTTTCAGATCTTCGCGCAGGCAGTATTCCAAGTACGCATAGTCACTGGAAGAATTGGCCTTGGTGACACCGATCAGACTCATCAACATCTGGATCGATTCTGGTGTAAAACCGCGGCGGCGCAAGGCGGCAATCGTCACCAGGCGCGGATCGTCCCATCCATCGACGATCTTTTCATCGACCAGGCGCTTGATATAACGTTTCCCGGTGATGACATTGGTCAGATACATCTTGGCAAATTCGATCTGTTTGGGCGGCTGTTCAAAACCGACTTCGCGAACAACCCAGTCATACAAAGGACGATGATCTTCAAATTCCAAAGTACAGATGGAATGGGTTACGCCTTCGATCGCATCTTCGATCGGATGCGCAAAGTCATACATGGGATAGATCACCCATTTGTCGCCGGTATTGTGATGAGTTTGACGGGCAATTCGATAAATGATCGGATCCCGCATATTGATGTTTGGAGAAGCCATATCGATCTTGGCACGCAATACCTTGGCTCCATCTTCAAATTCGCCGTTTTTCATCGCTTCGAAAAGCTGAAGATTTTCCTCAATTGAGCGATTGCGGTAAGGGGAATCTTTTCCCGGTTCTGTCAAGGTGCCGCGGTAAGCGCGGATCTGTTCTGGATCCAGATCGCAGACATACGCTTTGCCTTTTTTGATCAGCTTCACAGCGGCTTCATACATTTGATCATAATAGTTGCTGGCGAACTTGACTTCACCATCATAGTGGGCACCGAGCCATTCAACGTCTTTTTTGATGGATTCCACAAATTCGACTTTTTCTTTGGTCGGGTTGGTATCGTCAAAACGAAGATAGAATTTTCCACCATATTCTTTGGCCAGTCCATAGTTCAACAAGATACTCTTGGCGTGCCCGATATGCAGATATCCGTTTGGTTCCGGCGGGAAGCGGGTCACGACCGAACGATAGGTGCCGTTTTGGAGGTCTTCATCTATGATTCGTTCAATAAAATTTTTTCCTTCATTTGTTTCCATGGGACTCATCCTTTCGTGTTACATCAGTATATCATACCCGTTTTGGTTTTTCATTGGGATTTTGGCTGGCGAAAAGCTCTTTCCAAAGAGCCACAAAGGTACCGGGCTGCAAGGTGCCGTTGGCAACCAGGATCTCAAATACATCCCCGTTCCAGCGATAAGAATCCGGGCTGTCGACAAAGCCGTTGCGATAGTAAAACGCTTTCCGGCGTTTGCGCTGGTCCAGATTATCACATTCTACTTGATCGGATTCCACATCGATCGCAATGATCGACTCTTTTTTCTCTTCTTTGATCCATGCCAGGATCTGAGAACCTAGACCATGGCTGCGAAAAGCCGGATCAATGGCCAGATAGCGAACCTGGCAAATGCCTTTATAGTCCAGACAGTCGATCATTCCCGCCAGTTTCGTGTGCTCAGGATCGGCATAGACACCGACCAGATGAGAGCCGGGCCACCGCAACAAGTCCGCGTACGGGACGCGTTCTTTTGGGGGGAATGCATCGAGATAGAGATCGAGGATCTGAGGATCTTTTGTGGTTGTTTCCTTATAATATAATTCCATGTCTCTCATTCTATCATGTTTTCAGAAGGAGTTCAAAATGGTACAATACGTACCATGAAGAAACGTAAACAAATTCGCTGGGGACGGCTGCTGATCGTACTTTTGGTCCCCCTGATCGCAGTGGCGGCGATCGGGATCGGAATCCGGAAAATCTTTTTTGACAAGCCAGAACCCTATGATCCTGCACTTTTTGTCTTGGAAGGGGATCGCATGAGCTATCAGGATCCTGCCTATGAAACATCGATAGGAATCGATGTCAGCGAACACAACCAGCAGATCGACTGGGGGCAAGTGGCAGACGACGGCATAGAATTTGCCTTTGTTCGCCTGGGTTATCGCGGCGGGATCGAAGGAAAACTTCATGAAGATGAAACCTTTGCGGCTAACGTTCAGGGAGTGCAAGATGCCGGTCTGGAACTGGGCATTTACTGGTATTCCAGTGCAATCGATCAAAAGGAGCTTCAAGAAGAGATCGATTTTGTCTTGGAAAGACTGGAAGGAATTCAGATCGATCTGCCGGTGGTCTACGATATGGAGATCTTTGATCATGATCAGGGACGGATCAACTCCTTGAGCGCGACAGAAAAAACCGATTTGGCCTTGCGCTTTTGCGATGCGATGGAAAACGCCGGCTATGAATCGATGATCTACGGCAACTATACTTGGCTGCATGAGCATCTGGACCATGAGCGGATCCTTGATCAAGCCATCTGGTATGCCGCGTATCAGGAAACCCCGGATATGACCGAACATTTTACGATCTGGCAATATTCGCAGACGGGGCAGGTAGCCGGGATCCAAGGCGATGTCGATCTGAACATCCGCCTGAAAGAGGTGTAGAAATGGAAATTACGGTATTGATTGAAAATACAGGACCGCCGATGTTCTATGCAGAACATGGTCTGAGTCTTTTGATCGAACAAGAAGGAAGACGATATTTGTTGGATGGCGGACAAAGCGGAGATTTTTTAAAGAATGCCCAAAGTCTGCAGGAAGATCTGGGGCGGATCGATCATACGATCTTGTCACATGGACACTATGATCACGGCAACGGTTTTCTGGCTTATCTGAAGCGGTATCCTGACCGCAAGATCTGGGCCTCTCATACGATTTTTGAAGACTATTATTCCGGTTCGAAAGGGCAGATCCACTATATTGGATTGAGTCCAGAACTGAAAGTTCTTCAAGACCGATTTCAATTGATCGACAAAGATACGCGCATCGATGCACAAGGGGTATTGATTCTCGATGAGGTCGATAAAGATCTAGAAAGTTTGCGAATGAAGAAAATGTATCGCAAATGCCATGATCAGTTTGTACCCGATACTTTTTCGCATGAGTTAAGCTTGGTGTTCGATACCCCCAACGGGCTGGTCATTTTCAACAGCTGTTCCCATGCGGGATTGCGAAATATCGTGGAACCGATCCGTCGCAAGATGAATCGTCCGGTTTATGCCTATATAGGGGGACTGCATATGAAGTCGCTTCAAAAAGATGAACAGGGCACCAGCTTCTCCCAGGAACAGATCCAGATCCAAGCGCAATACATTCAAGAATATATTCGATATGTTTATACCGGGCATTGTACCGGAGAGATCTCTTATCAGCTTTTAAAAGAGATCTTGAAAGAACAAATCCAGCCTTTGACAACGGGACAAAGAATCAAGCTTTAAAATGGAGGGATGAATAATGGCTTGTACGACAATATTAGTAGGAAAAAACGCAACCTATGATGGTTCCTGCATGATTGCCAGGAACGATGACTCTGCGGCAGGCTCTTATACGGCCAAAAAATGCGTCGTGGTGCATCCGCAAGAACAACCGAAAAAATATGAAAGTGTGATCTCGCATGCGATCGTCGATCTTCCCGAAAACCCGATGCGCTATACCGCGGTTCCCAATGCGGTGGAAGGAGAAGGAATCTGGGCAGCCTGCGGTGTCAATGAAGCCGGCGTCGGCATGAGTGCCACGGAAACGATCACGTCCAATCCTCGGGTCTTAGGGGCTGATCCCCTGGTGGCTTATGATCCGCAAACGCAGACGCCGGGCGGAATCGGAGAAGAAGATTTTGTGGTCCTGGTCTTGCCTTATATCCGCAGTGCTAGAGAAGGTGTGCTTCGTTTAGGATCTCTGCTGGAGAAATACGGGACGTATGAAATGAACGGGATCGCTTTTTCGGATGGGGATGAGATCTGGTGGATGGAAACGATCGGGGGCCATCATTGGATTGCCCGCAAGGTCCCTGATGATGTTTATGTGGCGATGCCGAATCAGTTTGGCATCGATACTTTTGATCTGGAAGATGCCTTAGGCAAGCAAGAAAATTATTGCTGCTCAAAAGATTTGAAAGATTTTATCGATCGTTTTCATTTGAATCTGTCTTTCGATTCTGAGTTTGACCCACGGGCTGCATTTGGTTCCCACGATGATGCGGATCATGTGTACAATACACCTAGAGCCTGGTATATTGAGAAAGTTTTGAATCCGCATACCAAAAAGTGGGAAGGAGAAGGAGCAGACTATACGCCGGAATCTGATGATCTTCCCTGGTGCATGTCTCCGGAGAAAAAGATCACGGTCGAAGATGTAAAATATGTTCTTTCTTCCACTTTCCAGGGAACGCCTTATGACCCTTATAAAGGATATGGCGATCGCTCTCAGGCAGGGATGTATCGTTCGATCGGGGTCAACCGCACAAGCTTTTTAGGTCTGATCCAACATCGGCCAGACAAAGAGGTCTTGGAATGGATCGCGTTTGCGTCCAACGCATTCAACGTGATGCTTCCTTTCTATCCGCAAGTCTCTCAAATGCCGGCCTATGTAGCGAATACGACGGCAGAAGTGACGACAGAAAACTTTTATTGGACCAGCCGCATGATCGCTGCCATGGCGGATGCCAGTTATAAACAGTCGCACAATCTGATTGAGCGCTATCAGAACAAGGTGGCGGCCAAAGCGCATGAGATCGTTTATAAAACCGATGAAAAACTCAAAGAAATCACCGATCCATCCCAACGTCAAGCCATTTGTGAAGCAGCCAACGAAGAGATCTGTGCCATGGCCAGAGAATGTGCGCAAGATACATTGGGCAAGGTCTTGTTTGCGTTGACTGAGCAGATGAAAAATGCTTATGCCCGCAGTGACGCCTAGACGTTGATGTTTCTTTTTTATCGTGCTATAGTGGACTTGGTGATAAGATGAAGATGCTCAAACAAAGAGGGACAAAAGAATAGGGTTTGTGAATAACAGTTCTGCGCTTTTTTGTGTGTTTTGTTTGAGACGTTGATGCATTAAAAATGAAAAATAGAGAAATGACCGGTACTGTTTGTGCCGGCTTTTTTTTTATGGGTGGAGGTGATTTTATGGCTAGGATTCAAGTGGAAGATCTCAGTTTTTCTTATGATGGAAGCGAACCCATCTTTGATCATGTCAATTTTTCGATCGATACCCATTGGAAACTGGGATTTGTGGGCCGAAACGGGCGAGGAAAGACGACGTTTTTAAATTTACTGATGGGGAATCTGGAATATCAAGGAAAGATCTTGTCTTCGGTTCCCTTTGATTATTTTCCTTTTTCGATCCCGGATCCGACCCAGTGGATATCGCAGATCGTATCGCAGTTTGCTCCGATGATCGAAGACTGGGAGATCTTGCGGGAATTTTCCTATCTGGAATTGGACCCGATGATCTTGGAGCGTTCGTTTGACGGCTTATCGCAAGGGGAAAAGACAAAAGTGATGTTGGCGATCTTGTTTGTTCGTCCGGGCAATTTCTTGTTGATCGACGAACCGACCAATCATTTAGATCGGCATGCGCGCAAGGCCTTGAGTGACCATCTGAGAAGAAAACAAGGCTTTATCTTAGTGTCACATGATCGCGAGGTTCTGGACGGCTGTGTCGATCATATCCTGGCTATCAATCGTCATTCGATCGAAGTCCAAAGCGGGAACTATTCCACTTGGTTTTCGGCATTTGAACAGAAACAAGAGCGTGAAAAAGGTGAAAATGAACGCCTGCGAAAAGAACTTCGCCGCTTGCAGGAATCGGCTTATCGAACGGCCGGCTGGTCCGATCGTATCGAGGCTTCCAAAATAGGGGCGGCTGATAAGGGATTTGTCGGGCATCGCTCTGCCAAAATGATGCAGCGGTCAAAAAATATCGCGCGAAGAAAAGAAGAGGCGATGAGGCAAAAAAAGGGATTGTTGAAAGATGTCGAAACAACGGAACCTTTGACTTTTCAATGTCTGATTCATCCTTCAAAAACGCTGATTCACGCCCAAGATCTTACGGTTTTTTATGATCAGGATCCGCTCTTTCTTCCGGTTTCCTGGGATCTGCATGCCCACGACCGGCTGTTTTTGGAAGGCGGCAACGGAAGCGGAAAAAGTTCACTGATCCAGGCAATTCGTCAGGAAGGAATCAAAACTTCCGGCTCGTTAGAAAGGGCAAGCCATCTGAAGATTTCTTATGTCAGTCAAGATCCTTCTTGTCTGCGGGGGTCTTTAAAAGCGTATGCCGCCCAATATGATATCGATCTCAGTTTATTCCTGAGCATTCTTTCAAAAATGGGAATCTTGCGAAATCAATTTGATCAAGATCTAGAATCTTATTCTGATGGACAAAAAAAGAAGGTCATGTTGGCGCGCAGTCTATGTGAATCGGCCCATCTGTATATTTGGGATGAACCGCTCAACTTCCTGGATATTTACAGCCGGATCCAACTGGAAGAAGCAATCCTGGCTTGTCAACCGACCATGATCTTGGTGGAGCACGATGCCTTCTTTCAAAAAAAGATCGCCACGAAAGCGATCGTATTAGAAAAATAAGTTAAATAGAACGATCGTCCATAAAGTCGATCGAATCTTTCAAGATCATCTGGTTTTGGATGCGGTCCAGGTTGTAGATACAGCCGTACAGGACATCGATCATATACTGCATTGCCATATGACTGGCATATTGCGAGATGCGATCCCGCAATTGTTCATTGTCACTCAGAGAAAGATGGATATCTGCCTTCAGAGATGAAGAATTTTGTCCTACTTTAGAAATCAAGATCACAGGCACTTTCTTCTCTTTGAGCTTTTGGATGATCGGTGCCAAGAAAGAAGCTTTTCCGGAATAAGACAGGCAAAGTGCGACATGGCTGGAATCGCTGGCCAAGGCACATAAGCGCTGGGAATAAAAGGAAAGCGGCAAGTTGACCATATGGCGGATCGTCATCATCTTGTCCTGAAAAGATTGCGCTACACTTGTGTTGTGGGCATGGGTATAGATGTCGATCACTTTGGCCCGGTGCAAAAGGTGGGCAGCCCGTAAAAGTTCTTGTTCCTCTAAACAGGCCAATGTATCTTTGATCGTTGTTTGATAAAGGGTTTGGATCTTTTTGGCGATCTCTAAAGGGGGATCCTTGGCCAGAAAAGGATAGTTCACATCAAAAGATCCCTGCTGGTCAGGGTCTTCAAAGTTTTCTTTGGCCAGCTGAACTTTCAGCTCATTAAAACCGCGATACCCCAGCTTTTTACAAAGCCGAAGGATCGTGGATTTTGAAGTATAGGAAGATCGGGCCAATGTCTGCAGATCTTGTTCGGTCACTTCCTTCCGGTGAGCGAGGAGGTAATGGGCTAATTCCGATTCCAATGGTGTCAGATCGGATCGGGAAAGAATTTGTTTTTCGATTTTCATAACTTCATCATAGCACAGAATTGATGATACAATGAATGCGAAAACGAGGTGGATGTTTATGGAAAGCCGGCAAGTGGAACAAGTGTTGGAAAAAGTACGAGAGATCGGCCAGACGTTAAAGGGACAAGTCGATTATCAGATCGATCAAAAAAGCGGGATCCAGGATCTGGTGACCTCGATGGATAAGAATACCGAAATTGCGTTGCGGCAATGCCTTCAGGAAATTACGCCGGGCTGTACTTTTATTGGCGAAGAAGGAACGCAGCAGATGAGCGAAAAAGTATGGATCCTTGACCCGATCGATGGGACGACCAACTTCATCAATTCTCAAGAAGGATATGCGATCTCATTAGGATATTTTGAAGAATCCAAGCCGGTCTTGGGAATCGTTTATGATGTCGCATCGGAAAAGCTCTATCATGCCTTTGCACAGCGTGCTTACATCAACGGCCAGGAAATCGCAGATTTACCTGCCGTCCGTTCGTTATCGGAAAGCGTGTGGGATGCCGGTATGGCGACCATGCATAAGAATCCCAAGCTTTTTGATTTGTGTCGGATCACCCGAGGACATCGGGAACTGGGAAGTGCTGCACTGGCAATCATCAAAGTCGCTTTGGGGAAATTGGATTTTTATGTTACGGAAAATGCCAAGTGCTGGGACTATGCCGGCGGGATCCCGTTCTTGATGGCGTGTCAGGGTACTTTGTGGATGCGGGATGACTTCTTTACGTGCACACCCAACTTGGTCTTGTTTGCGCGTAATGAAGAAATCTTGGAACAGGTCAAAAGTTATTTGAAATAATGATTGTTTCTGAAAAAAGACTCAAGTACAATACGCTTGAAAAGGGTAGGTGAAAACAATGGAAAAGGCAAAAGTTTATTTTACAGATTTTCATACAAAAGCTTTTGGAGATGGACTACCGACAAAACTTCAAAAATTACTTCGTCGTGCCGGTATTGCGGATTTAGACATGGATGGTAAATTTGTCGCAATCAAGATGCATTTTGGGGAATTAGGAAACATTTCCTACTTGCGTCCCAATTATGCACGTGCCGTTGTGGATGTCGTGAAAGAATTAGGGGGAAAACCTTTCTTGACCGACTGCAATACGATGTATCCCGGCAGCCGTAAGAACGCTTTGGAGCATTTGGAATGTGCCTGGCAGAATGGGTTTACGCCTTTGACGGTAGGATGTCCGGTGATCATCGGAGACGGATTAAAAGGAACCGATGATATAGATGTTCCGGTCCAGGGCGGAGAATACATCCAAAACGCCAAGATTGGGCGAGCCATCATGGATGCCGATGTGTTTATTTCTTTAACGCATTTCAAAGGACATGAAATGACGGGCTTTGGAGGAGCTATCAAAAATATCGGGATGGGATGTGGATCGCGTGCCGGAAAATGCGATCAGCACAGCAGCGGCAAACCGCATATCATCGAAGAATCTTGCCGGGGCTGCCGTCAATGCCAAAAAGAATGTGCCAATGACGGTTTGGAATTTGATGAAACCACACGCAAGATGCATGTCAACCAGGAGAACTGTGTCGGCTGCGGCCGCTGTTTGGGGGCATGTAATTTTGATGCGATCAAATTCGATAATGATGCGGCCAATGCGCTTTTGAATTGTCGTATGGCCGAGTACACCAAAGCGGTGGTCGACGGCAGACCTTGTCTGCATATCTCTTTAATTGTCGATGTGAGTCCAAACTGTGACTGCCACGGAGAAAACGATGTACCGATCCTGCCGAATATCGGCATGTTTGTTTCGCGGGATCCGCTGGCTTTGGATCAGGCTTGTGTGGATGCCTGTATGGCGGCCAAACCGTTGCCGGGCAGTCAATTGGCAAGGCATCTGGAAGATCCGGAGTTTGAGGATCATCATGATCACTTCACGAATTCTGCACCGGAATCCGAATGGCGAAGCTGTTTGGATCATGCCGAAAAAATCGCCTTGGGAACGCGTGAATACGAACTGATCAAAATGTAAATGAACAAACGTTTAGGAAGAATGATTCTTCGTAAACGTTTTTTTTGTTTGTTGAGGATTCCTGGACAGAATGGTAAAATATACCCGTTTTATAGGGAAATTATTATGAAAATCGTAGAGAAATATGGAGGAACCAGTGTAGGATCGATCGAACAGATCCAGGCCATTGCGCAGCATGTCAAAGCGATGAAAGATGCCGGTCATACTTTGATCGTTGTGGCCAGTGCCATGGGCGGCATGACGAATAAACTGATCTCGCTGGCTTCTCAAGTATCTAATCATATGAATAAAAGAGAGCTGGATTCGCTTTTGTCGACGGGGGAACAGCGTACGATCACTTTGTTGGCGATGGCCATTGATGCCTTGGGTGTGCCTGCCATCTCTTTGACCGGGTATCAATGTGGCTTTATCACCAGTCATCACCATGCCCATGCCCGTATCAAAGACATTGACTTGACCAACGTTCAAAAACATTTGGAAGAAGGCAAGGTCGTTGTCGTCGCCGGCTTCCAGGGAGCTACCGAAAATGGAGAGATCACAACGTTAGGACGAGGAGGCAGCGACACGACCGCGGTGGCTTTGGCCGCCAAACTGGGCTGGGAATGTCATATTTATACGGATGTCAACGGAGTCTATACGATCGATCCCCGGCTGTATCCTTCGGCAAGACGACTGAAAGAGATCAATTATGCCGAGATGATGCAGATGGCGTGTTTAGGCTCGGGGGTCTTAGAAACGCGCAGTGTGGAATTGGCCGGGAAATATCGGGTCCCTTTGTATTTGGGAAAAGCTCTGGAAGGGGATAAGAAGAAAGGAACGTGGATCATGGAAAAAACGAAACGGCTAGAAGATATGCCGATCACGGGAATCAGTGTCAAAGATGATTATGCGATCATGCGCATCAACCATATTGAAAATGACGGCGTGTTCCTGGGGCGGCTGTTTCAAGTGATCGCGGATCTGAATATCAATCTGGATACGATCTCGCAACAGCTCGATGATGAAGGAAAAGCCAATTTTTCTTTCTATTGTACGGAGGAGCAAAGCCGGACGATCATGGAAAATATGGATAAGGTGGGAGAAAACTATCCGGTCACAAGAATGTTGGGATTTATCAAACTTTCTTTGGTCGGCTTAGGCATCTCGACCCATAGCGGGATCGCATCGAAAGTGCTTAATACTTTAAAAGAAAATGAGATTCCTTATTATATGATCACTTCCAGCGAGATCTCGATCTCATTGACGATCGATGC
>NZ_CALVBG010000010.1 GCF_944325745.1 uncultured Faecalicoccus sp.
GTGCTGAATTGGATGAAAAAATGCAGAACATTCATGAACAAATCGCTATAAAATAAAATGCATTCACCGATCTGTGAGTGCATTTTTTTATCTATTCAGAGTCTGCGTTGAGCTTAGCGTTAGCCATCATCAAGCGAATACGGTTTTCCTGATTGACTCGGCTAGCACTTGGATCATAATCGATCGCAACGATATTGGCTTTTGGATACACTTCCTTGATTCGCCGTACCATTCCTTTGGCAACGATATGGTTGGGCAGGCAGCCAAAAGGCTGCGCCGAAATAATATTGTTGACTCCGTTTTTGACCAGGGAGACAACTTCACTGGTCAAAAGCCAACCTTCTCCCATTTTCACGCCTTGATCGATAAATCCTTTCCCGTCCCGGATCACTTGATTAAAATCTTCCGGCGGAACAAACGTTCCATCCTTTTTGACCGCCTGTTCAAACGTCTTCTGCATTCTCATGATCAGCGACTTCGCTAAAGAAAACAGCGAATGTGTCTTGGCATGACGATGGTAGTATTCATAATCGATGATCCCGTTCTCGATACAATACAGCCCAAAATCCATGACACCCGTCACAACAGGTTCAAATCCTTCGCGCATCAGATAATTTTCCAAATCATGATTTCCTAAAGGAGAATACTTCATGTAGATCTCCCCCACGATTCCCACACGGATCTTAGGCTCTTGAGATCGAGGGATCGCTTTCATCTTTTCGATCATCATTTTGTAGATCTTCTTCGAATGACGGTAACCCCCGCCAGCGAATTCTTGTTCTAAAACAGATACGATCTCATCAATGACCTGCTCGGTTTGTCCTGGTTTCAATTCATAAGGCATCACCTGGTTTTTCAGCCACATCAGAGCATCGCCATAAAGAACGCAATATAAAACACGCAACAACATCGGCATTGTGATCTTGAGACCGCTGTCTTTTTCAAGTCCGGAAAAATTGACTGATAAGCAGGGAATATGTTCCCAGCCTTCCATCTGTAAAGCTTTCCTCAACAAAGAGAGATAATTGCTGGCTCGGCATCCTCCCGCCGTCTGCGTGATCACCAAGGCAACATGATCTAAATCATATTTTCCACTTTTTAACGCATCAATAAATTGACCGATGACCAGCAGGGCAGGATAACACGTGTCATTATGGACATGGGCCAAGCCTTCCTCTTTGACCTGATCGCTGTCGTTGGTCAACACTTCAATATTGTATCCGCTCTGTTTAAAAATCGGCTTCAATAAACGAAAATGAATCGGAAGCATGCTGGGAACTAAAATGGTGTATTGATCTCGTTTTTCGTTATCAAACTTGGTATATTTAGTTGCCATTTAGTTCTCCTTTCCTTCCTGGATCGCTTCTTTCAAAGAACGCAAACGAATTCTTGCCGCCCCCAGATTATCGATCTCATCGATCTTGATCTGCGTATAGAATTTGTTCGCATCTTTTAAGATGTCTTTGACTTCATCGCTTGTGATCGCATCGATCCCGCAGCCAAAGCTGACAAGCTGAACCAACTCCATATCGGGATTTTCACTGACATATTTTGCAGCTTGGTAAAGCCGGGCATGATAGGTCCACTGATTCAATACGAATACTTTTTGTTTCTGCTGGCGCGGAACACTTTCCTCGCTTAAGACCACGAAGCCCAGCTGGGTCAACAATTTATGGATCTGATGATTGATCAGCGGATCCAAGTGATACGGACGTCCGCAAAGAACGACCATAGGGATCCCATGCGCGCGCGCAAAATTTACGGCATCCAAATGTTTTTGAACTAACTGTTCATGGAAGATCTGTCTTTCCAGAAGACCTTGTTGTAGAGCGTATTTGATCTGTGAGCGTTTATAGTGAAATCCCATCTCTTCCAGTGTTTTCTGCATCGTTTTGGAAAAACTCTTTGGATCATCCACAGTAATATAGGGATAGTAGAATTTCTTATCTTGAAACTCCATATTGGCCGCAATGTTTTCGGGATAATAAGCAACCAAAGGACAGTTAAAATGATTGTCGCTTTGATGTTCATCAACATTATAGGTCATACAAGGATAAAAGATCACATCTTCCTTCTCTTTTAACAACTGCATGATATGGCCATGAACCACCTTGGCCGGGAAGCATGCCGTATCGGAAGGAATTGTCTGTTGTCCGTCATGATACATCTCTTGCGTAGTCGGACTTGACCAATGCACTTCGATCTGCAGGCAGTCAAAGAATTTCGTCCAGAATGGCAACATATCGTAATTGTTTAAGACAAAAGGCATCAAGATCTTCTGTTCATGATGGTATTTATCTTTTTGTTTTTCCAGCATATCCATCTTCTCTTTGTAGAGATCGGGCAATTCGATTTTCTTTTCGATGGATTTTATCATTTTATCGCATTTGTTTCCGGCAACCAAACGAGTCCCGTCCGCAAATGTATTGATGGTTAATGAACAATGGTTTGTACAGCCGTTACAAGCGACCGAACGCGAAGTATGAGAAAAGTTTGCCAAAGCATCCGGACCTAACACGGCACTTTTGGTACGATGAAGCTTCTCGGCGTACAAGGCCGCTCCAAATGCTCCCATTAAATGGGCAATACTCGGGCGAATCACTTCGTAACCCAGCTCCTGTTCAAAGCTTCTTAAGATCGCATCATTTTGAAATGTACCGCCCTGTACGACGATATGTTTTCCGATATCATCTTTATTTCGGGCACGAATGACTTTATATAAGGCATTTTTGACGACCGATTTACATAGACCCGCACTGATATCTTCAATGGTCGCCCCGTTCTTTTGGGCTTGTTTAACCCCGGAATTCATAAACACGGTACAGCGAGTTCCCAGATCCACCGGATTTTTTGACCGCAGTCCCAACTGTGCAAATTCCTTGGCATCATAACCCAAAGAATGCGCAAACGTTTCAATAAAGGAGCCGCAGCCGGAAGAACAAGCTTCATTCAAAACGATATCATCAATATGACCGTCGCGAATCTTGAAGCACTTGATATCTTGCCCTCCGATATCCAAGATATAATCAACCTGAGGATTAAAGAAGCGTGCTGCCACATAATGCGCCATCGTTTCAACAACACCGCCATCCAAATGAAAGGCGACACGCATCAATTCTTCCCCGTAACCAGTAGAATAAGCGCCGTAGATGCGAACATTCGGATTGATCTCGTAGATCTTTTTTAAATCTTCTAACACAACATCCAGAGGATTTCCCTTATTGGAAGTATAACTCTGATACAAGATCTGATGATTTTCACTGATCAAGACCAGTTTTGTCGTTGTGGAACCTGAATCGATCCCTAAATAAGTCTTTCCTGTATAACCTTCCAAAGTTCCATATTCTACATCGTGCTGCTGATGACGATGAATAAAGGTCTGATACTCTTCTTCATTTTCAAATAAAGGCTGGCTGGATTCCACTTCCATTGGCATATCGACCAAAGCTTGTAATTTATGGACAAGTTCATCGTAGGTAAATTCTTTTTCGGAACATAAAGCCGTTCCTAGCGCCACAAAATGAATCGCCGTATCGGGACAAGTGCTCTGTGCAGGCTCTAGATTTAAAGTTTCTTCAAAGCGTTTTCTTAAACCGCTTAAGAAATAAAGAGGCCCTCCTAAAAATAAGATATTTCCTTCAATTTTACGCCCCTGTGCCAATGAAGTAATGGTTTGATTGACAACACACTGAAAAATGCTGGCACAAAGATCCGCTTTATCGACACCTTGATTGATCAAAGGTTGAATATCTGATTTTGCGAAAACTCCGCAGCGGCTGGCAATCGGATAGATCTTCTGATAGCGGAAGCTGGCTTCGTTCATTTCTTCCAGGCTCATATTCAATAAAGAAGCCATCTGATCGATAAAGGCACCTGTTCCTCCCGCGCAGGAAGAATTCATTCGTTGTTCCAAACTGCCTTGGAAAAACAAGATCTTGGCATCTTCTCCTCCCAATTCAATGGCACAATCGGTTTTTGGATAAAAACGTTTGATCGCTGAGGCCGATGCGAAAACTTCCTGCACAAAAGGCAGATCGCCTGCTTCGCAAAGCCCTAACGCTCCGGATCCGGAGATCGCAAACGAAAAAGGTTCCTTACAATATTCTTTGAGTTCAACGATCTTATCTAACGCCTTTTGGCGCGCTTGTGACATATGTCGTTCATACGACTTATAAAGAATGTTGTTTTGTTCATCTAAAACAACTGCCTTGATTGTTGTGGATCCAATATCAAAACCAATTCGAATCGTCATTTCTATCACCTGTGATTATTATACTCATTTTCATAAAAAAATCATCAAAAATGCATAAAAAATAAAGGTACTTAAGTTTTTACAAATTTATAACTTTGTGCAGACCAATCCATGATAAAATACTGATGGTAAGAAAGGGTGTCTTCATGAAAATCAAGTTAACGAAGCAAGAAATTCGCTGGATCGTTTACGATATTGGAAATTCTGCCTTTATTTTAATGGTCTCAACGATCTTGCCCATTTATTTTAATTCTTTGTCCAGTGCACAAGGTGTTCCGGAAAGCAGCTACTTGTCCTATTGGTCCTACGCAACCTCGATCTCCACTTTGGTCGTTGCTTGTTTAGGGCCTGTATTAGGTACTTTGGCAGATTATCAGGAGCGAAAGAAAAAGATCTTCTTGTTGTCCGCAATATGCGGTGCTTTGGCGCTGGCCTGTTTTTGGATCCCGGCTACTTGGTTCAGCTTTTTAGTTCTCTTTATCGTAGCCCGTATTTGTTATTCTTTGTCCCTGATTTTTTACGACTCGATGCTGGTCGATATTACGACAGATGAAAGAATGGATAATGTCTCATCCAAAGGCTATGCCTGGGGATATATCGGCAGCTGCGTTCCCTTTTTGATCTCCCTGGTTTTGGTTCTGTTATATGAACAGATCGGGATCACTATGGGAACAGCGATGATGTTTGCGTTTGTTTTGAATGCCGTATGGTGGATCGCATTTACGATTCCTTTGGCCCTGCATTACAAACAAAAATATTATATCGAACCTCGATCTCATCCTGTGCGCGATACATTCTCTCGTCTTTGGAATACTTTAAAAGATGCCAAACAACAAAAGAAAGTCTTCTTGTTTCTATTGGCATTCTTCTTCTTTATCGATGGTGTCTATACGATCATCGATATGGCAACGGCATATGGAACTTCGCTTGGCTTAGATCAAACCGGACTCCTGTTGGCACTTTTGGTTACACAGATCGTGGCTTTTCCTGCCAGTTTATTCTTTGCGGTGATATCGAAAAGCCAGGATACCGGAAAACTGATCAAGATCTGTATCTTAGCCTATTTTGCGATTGCGGTCTTTGCGATCCAATTGGATAAACAATGGGAATTCTGGTTATTGGCAGTTGCCGTAGGCTGTTTCCAAGGCGGCATCCAAGCATTGTCTAGAAGCTACTTTGCCAAGATCATCCCGAATAATACAAGCGGTGAATACTTTGGCCTCTTCGATATCTGCGGAAAAGGAGCTAGTTTTCTGGGAACCTTCCTGATTGGTTTTATCACTCAGCTGACCGGAAAACAAAACTTAGGCGTAGCCGCTATTTCCATCATGTTCTTGATTGGATATTACATCTTCCACCAAGTCACAAAAATCAAAGACTAAAAAAAACTCTTACCAGTGATCAATCTACATTGGTAAGAGTTCTTTTTTACTGACGTACAATTTGTCCTACAAGTTCTGGATCCTTTGCTTCTGTCATATTTTGAGTAACCGTGCTGCCGGCTCCCGATTTATAGACTTTGAAATAAACTTGTCCATCCGGATGTGCATCATCCAATAAGAAATTATAAGCGTCAATTTCTAAATCATACATCTTGGCTTCCTCGGTATTCGTAAAATAGGTTTCCGCCGGTAAGATCGCAATCACTTGATTATACGCTTCCTGAGCGATCGCATTACAAGATTCCGCAGAAGATGAATCCGCAATATCGATCGAGATGCGTAAAGTCGCACTCTTCAAGTTGACTTCGACACTTTCGACACCGCCGATCGATGATACGGCATTTTGGACTTGATCGATCTGGTCATTCGAAATCGCCGGATTCAAATCTTTAGAATCGAAACGGTTCCCTACGACCGGTTCATTTTGTCCGCCTAAACTTGTCAACAGAACATATCCGATGATCGCTACCGGAATCAAAATGATGACTAGCGTGAACCATACGATCTTATGTCCCTGCTTAGGTTTTTTATTCTTTTTTATAGACGATGAAGTCTTAGTTTTCATACTTTTGGCCATAATTACTGCCTCCTGCCCTTCATTATACCATAAACTTCGAATTTGTATATTTTCCTAAGCACTTAACCGAACCGACTCTAAAACACCTTGTTTCGTAAACGTTAACTTCATGGTCCCCGCATCGCTTTGATACGTTATTGTCTCATCATCGGATGCAGATGGCTCGCCATATGCATTGATCACGGCCTCTTCATTAGACCATCCTACGACGATTTTTTCCGGTAATTGGATCTGCATCCCCGAATCAAGATCGCTGCCGTAGATTGAAGTGATCGTTCCTTCTTCTAAAGAAATTGCCTGATCCTGCTTGTTTTGGATCTGCACTTCGATCGAAGTTCCCTTTTGATTCACCAGCTGGATCGAAGCCGTATCTTTAGGATCTAAACTTTCATATTCTCGTTCTTCTCGTTCTGTCAATTTGATTTGCCAATCTGAAGCAACGGCGTCTGACAATGAAGTTCCCAAAGTGAGCACCTGTTCATCAACTTGAAGCTGCCACTTTGTATCATCCTTTTTCAGACTATTGATCAACATAGACTGAATCTGTTTTTCATTGAAGGTTTTTTCAAGCTCGACAGAACAAACCACTTGCGTATTCGGTAAAACTTGAACAACCGCAAAAGTTTTCTTTTTTTGATCCTTTAAGGATTCATAGTGATTTTTATTCAAAGAATACAGTTTAGGGATCCCATCTTGATCAATTCCCTCCAGACTTTGATCCTCAATCTTAACTTGACGCAATAAAACGGTTTTTGGATTCGACAAATATGGAATATCCGACAAGGGTTCCTTCAACAAGAAAAAGCCTAGCACCAAAGAAGGAATCAAAAAGACAAGTGTTCCCAAAAACCGAATCGATTTCTTTTCACCTTTATGATGCAGTAAGATCCGAAATCCAATCAACATCAAAACCAGGAAGACAAGAACCGTGACGGTCAGTTCTCCATACATGGAGTGAAGCCATCCTTCCGCTCCTTCGAAAGAATTCATACGATAAACAGGATCCATATAGAATCGGTAAAAAAAGAATCCTAAAAACGCCAGAACGATCAATACGATCAAGATCATCAAGATCCAACTTCCCGTATTTCTTTTTTTATTCTTCTTCATCCATGGCACTCCTTTCTAAATGATCGATATTTTCCTTCAAAAGTTCTTTTGCCTTTTGCGGATCGATATTTCCTTTCGAAAGTTTCATGCACTGCCCCACAAGATAGGCCAATGCCCGATCCTTTCCCTTTAAATAATCATGCACACTTTTCGGGTTTTGCGCAAGGACCTGATGAATCAAACGATCCAGATCCTGAGAAGAAAACTGCATCTTTTGATAGTTTTCCCATTCCGCTTGAATCGGTTTCCCCTGCAATCCCCGTTTTAAAATTTCCCGTGCTTTGGCATAGGGAATCGTTTGATCAATCTCGTTGACCATAAAAGCAATCTCTTCCGGTTTGATCAAAATCGGCCCCTCATGACTCTTTGACCACGAACGAACATCAACACACAGCCAATTTGCCACCATAGAAAATTGCTTGGTGTATTCTGTGATCTGAAAATACAGGTCGACAAGCTCTTTTTGTTTAAGAAGATCATAAGCTTGATGCTCGGACAAGCCGTGTTTTAAAGTCATTCGCTGATAAAGCTCTTGATACGTAGACGGCCTGTGCAAGAGCACCTCTTGGATCCATTCTTTTGACAATCGAATCCATGGCAAATTGGGATCCGGCATATACCGATAATCCACTTTCCGCTGCTTGGTTCGCAAAAAAAACGTCTTCTTTTCTTTTTCATCATAGCGTCGAGTTTGAGGTTCAATCGTTTGATGATGCATGATTTGTTCTTTTTGACGAGCCACCTCATAATGAAGCGCCTCTCGCATATGGGATATTGAATTCAAATTCTTGATTTCGACTTTCGTTCCTAACGTCAAGGGATCTTTGCTCAAGGACAAATTCACATCACAGCGAACTTGGCCTTTTTCCATTTTCCCTTCGCTGATCTCTAAATAAGTAACCAAGCGTAAAATTTCTTCCATGAAAGAACAAGCCGCATCAACAGATGTGATCACCGGCTGGGTCACGATCTCGATCAAAGGGATCCCACAGCGATTCAGATCGATCGAAGTACAGCCCTTTTTATGGACCAGTTTGGCAGTATCTTCTTCCAAATGTACTCGTTCGATCAAGATCTTTTGATCCTCGATCATTAAACTCCCATTTCTTCCCAGCGGATGAAATGCTTGGGTGATCTGATACCCTTTAGGAAGATCCGGATAAAAGTAATGTTTTCGATCAAAGCGAAGATCTGGGTCGATCGTACACCCCAGAACATCACAAGCCCTTAACGCCAATTCCACTGCTCTTTGATTGATCGTAGGAAGAGTCCCGGGAAAAGCCACATCAAAGGGCTGAACCCGAGTATTGGGACTGGCATGATAATCGATAGGACCAGAGGAAAACATCTTGGTCTTCGTCTTCAATTCACAATGGATCTCCAAACCGATATGTAGAAACAGATCCATGTCTAAACCTCCACAGTTAAACCGGCTAAACCAGTATAATTTTCAATGGCCTTTGCGATATCAAACATCTTTTGTTCCTGAAACCGATTCGAACGAATACAAAGTCCGAAAGGACAACCCTGTTTCCACCCTAACGGTAAGGAAAGGCTCGGCGTCCCTGCCAGATTGTCCAATTTTAAATGCGAATTCGATAGGGATTCGATTTGCATCCTGGATCCATCCAGATCAACGATCTGAGGCGCGATATCTGGTGTGCTTAACGCAAGCAAGACATCAAGATCTTCTAACATCATCAGATATTCTTGCACGATCTGACGGCGAATCTTCTGCGCTTTTAGAAAAAGATCCTTTTGATTTTCTTCATAAAGTGAATACGCACCGTAGATAAACCTTTTCTTGACCAAGGAAGAAAAGCCCGTCGTTCGTGCTTGTTTAACAGCTTGTTCAACCGTGTCTGCGATAGGTTGCGATCCATAACGCAGTCCATCCAGACAAGCGTGATTTGAGCACGCTTCAGCATTCGCAATGGTTTTATAGACCGGATCGACCAGGTTCAACCATTTTGAATCGATGTCCACATCGACCAGCTGAGCTCCCTTGCGTTCCAAATAATGGATCAGATCATCAAAAATTTTTTGAAGAACAGGATCATTGATGGTTTTCATTACGCTATGAAAGATCCCGATCTTTTTTCCCGCTAAACTAGGATCTAATGATCGATGATAGGAACCGCCCGGCTTGATCAAAGTCGTCATATCGTTTGAATCTTTGCCTTCAAAGATTTCCAAAGCATAGGCAGCATCTTCGATACAAGTCGTAAAATAACCGACCGTATCCATGGAATTGGCATAAGGCAAGATGCCATAGCGGGAGATCCTGCCATAAGTCGGTTTAACACCCACCGTTCCGGTATAACTGGCTGGTTGCCGGATACTGTCTCCCGTATCGGTCCCCAGCGCTAACGGACAACAGCCGCTGGCGACCAGGGCTGCACTGCCTCCGCTGCTGCCGCCGACAATGCGTGAAAGATCGTAAGGATTGAAGATGGGCGTGGTTCCGGTATTGAGGCCGGTATCTCCCATCCCCAATTCATCCATCTTCGATTTACAAAAAACATGTCCTCCCTGTTTTCGCAATCGACCAATAACACTGGCATCATAAACGGGCCGATACCCTTTTAAAATATGCGATCCCGCCTGCATCGGCAATCCCGAGACCGAGATATTATCTTTAACGGCAACATAAAAGGAAGAATCATTCTTTTCGGTTTCATCGCACCAGAAAGCCACCGCCTGAATCTTTTCATCTACAGCTTTCCATTTTCTGGCCAGCTGTTGAGAATCGATTGAGTCATTCAATCGCATGAAGATCTCACCACCTGATTGACCAAGATTTGATCTTCTTTTATCTTATTTGCGTTTTCTAAAACTTGTTCTTTTTCTAAACAAGATTGCGGCTGATCCAATCGTAAAGCGTGTTCAGAATACTCACTACAGGAGATCATCGGCTCTACATCATCCGTATCCATTTGGGCGAATTGATCTCGAATCGATTCCACCCAGGAAAAATCCGTTAAAATATTTTGGATCTCTCCTTCCGTGAGTGAAAATTGAAGATCTTCAGCTAAAGATAAGATCAATGATCGATCCATAGGTATCCTCCTTAACGGACCAAAACCGTAGATTCTGTAGAAGAAACCGGACGCGAAATCAATGCGTAGGTTCCTTCATCACTTAAAACTTCCACAATATATTCACACTCCGTGCTGGAAAAAACCGAAAGCTCGTCTCTGGCTGCCTGAACGATGGCCAATAATTCACTCGCACTTTTGCCATGACAAGTAATGGTGACCTTCAGTTCATTCACCTTGTCATCTTGCACTCGAGCTTGTCCGACGACATAAGAGTAATCCACAAGGATCGTGCTCATGGCTTCCTGATATTCTGTAAACTGTTCCGCCACACTTTCCTGATCTTCGGTAAAGGTCGTGCTGGGAACATTCAGCCACGTAAAGTCTAATTTTGAATATTCGCCCTGTGAACCTTCAAAATAACCTTGATAGAGATAAGATCCCAAAGAATCTTCAGAGCTGTCTAAGGTAAAGCATGCGATGTAGATAGGTACATTCGATGTGATTTCATTAAAGCGTTCGCGCATATAGCTGACAAGATGACCGGCCGTCACTTCTAAATAATTATTCATTCTTTCTTGCGTGATCTCCACAGAATTTCCATCTTCGTCCGTGATTTCATCATTGACGGCCATCCCAATAGAGATTCCTTGCAGCTCATCATCCGAATACCAATCGAGCTCATAAAGATCGACAAGAACCACCGCACCGGTCACAGTGCCGTTTCCCGTGTCAAAACCTTCATCGCGGCTCGGGTTCAATCCGTTTGGATTATCGTCGCGATTGGTTCCCAGTAATCCCCGGGATCCATCTGTCGCATCCAATTCATCATATGTCAAAAAGACTTGTGTTTTATAAGCGACTTCATTGGGAGAAAAATACTTTTTCGAAAGCTCCATCAATCCTTCTTCCATTCGGACACGGGCCCCCGTGTCACTGATCAAAGAAGCGTGCTTGATGCGGGAGTCACTGGATTCATAAGGCAGGATCGCAGAATACTCCCCGGAATGTAAAGCATTTGACTGATTGGTATTGGCCGTAGAACTACACGCAGTGCATATACATAACATTGCGAGAATCAACAAACTAATGGTTTTGCGCATGTTCCACCTCCTGAACAAATTCATCTTCGCTCATTAAAGCAACTCCTAAGTTTCGAGCTTTCTCCAGCTTGGATCCGGCCGCCGTTCCATAAATCACCCAATCCGTCTTTTTGGAGACCGATCCGGCGACATTGGCGCCCAACCCTTCTAAGATCTTTTTCGCTTCTGATCGGGTATACGATTCTAAGGTGCCTGTCAACACAACCGTTTTATTCGTAAATCGTGATTCCTGGATCGTTTCTTTCTCTTGGATCATATTCAATCCCTGTTCCTTTAAAACTTGGATCAAATGCAGATTCTTTTCCTCTTTAAAGAAAGCCAGAATGCTTTGGGCCGTAATCTCACCAATATCGTTGATTGCGACCAGTTCTTCCTGAGATGCCTGGATCAAAGCATCCATATTCCCAAAATGTTTGGCGAGGATCATCGCCGCTTTTTTGCCGACTTGGCGGATTCCTAGGCCAAACAACAAAACACCCAGCGGTTGTTTTTTACTGGCTTCAATCGTTTCTAACATATGGTCGACCGATTTTTGTTGGTAGCCTCGTTTTTCAAGGAGTTCCTGGCGATGTTCCTTCAAAAAATAAATATCTTCAATGGAGTTTAAAAAGCCAAAATCATGGAGCTGTTCAATTTTTTTATCTCCCAGAGAATCAATGTCCATCGCATCGCGAGAGGCAAAATGGATCATGCTTTCGACGACTCGAGCCGGACAATCCTGATTGATGCAATAATGGCTGGCCTCCCCTTCTAAACGAATGAGGCGAGACCCGCACACCGGACAAGTCTGCGGGAAATGATACGGTTGCTGTGAGCCGTCACGCCGCGAAGGCACACTGGAAACAACTTCGGGAATGATCTCTCCAGCCTTGCGAACGATCACGATATCCCCAATACGCAGATCTTTGAGAGCAATCATATCTTCATTATGTAAAGAAGCAGCACTGACTGTAGTGCCCGCCACACGAACCGGTTCTAAGACCGCATTGGGAGTGATCTTTCCGGTCCGTCCTACTGTGATCGTAATGTCTTTCAATTTTGTCTGCACTTCTTCTGCCGGAAACTTATAAGCGGTCGCATACCGCGGCGCTTTAGCGGTAGAGCCTAAGATCTGTTGATCGACCAAAGAATTCAGTTTGATGACCATGCCATCAATTTCATACGGCAATTCTTCCCGTTTCGTCTGGATCTCTTGGATAAAATCCCAGATCTGTTCGGTTGTCTTGCAGACTTTACGCATAGGATTCACGCGAAAATGCAGCATTTCCATCGCTTCCAACGCTTCTTCTTGGGTTTGAATGCCAAAATCAGAAGCATTTTGAAAATAATACCAATAAGCATCGAGTTTGCGCTGGGCACAGATCGAGGAATCAAGTTGCCGGATAGATCCCGCAGCGGCATTGCGCGGGTTCGCAAACAGCGGTTTGCCTTGTTCTGCCTGTTTTTGATTGAGATCCTCAAAGCTCTTTTTCGGCATATAGACTTCTCCACGCACTTCCACCGGCTGCTGCTGGTCGATATACATAGGAATGGAACCGATGGTACGAATGTTGTTGGAAACATCTTCGCCGACAAAACCATCTCCTCGGGTCACAGCCCGCACAAAACGTCCATTGTCATATAAAAGAGCCATCGCCAAACCATCGTATTTACATTCGACGACAAATTCAGGATCAGATACACTTTCTTGGATCCGTTGAACAAATTCTTGGATCTCTTCGCGGTTGAAGACATTGCCCAAAGATAACATCTGCGTCGCATGGGATACTTTTTCAAAACCATCCAGGACCGCTCCGATGATTCGCTGACTGGGCGAATTGGGATCTTCCATCTCCGGATGTTTCTTTTCCAAAGCCATCAATTCCTGCATCAGACGATCATATTCCTGATCCGAAACAGAAGGCGCATCCTGGACATAATACTCGATGGCATAACGCTCCAAGAGTTTTCGTAATTCTTCTATCCGTTTTTCTTCATTCATGTCTATCACCTTTTGTTTATTATATCATGTTTTAAGATTTACTCTTTTTCAAGGAAGGATGGGTCGCATTCAGCTGCTTGATCCCGTAAGGATGTTTAAAAGCAATCGTCGCTACATCACGTTCGATCTTCAAAACGATACCGGGTCCGAACACTTGATGTTCGACACGATCTTTCACTTTAAATCCTACTTTTTTCTTACGCGCAGGAATTCCAATGGATTGAATCTGCTTTTCTTCTTTTTTCTGTTGTTGTTCCTGGCCTTCCATATAGCACTCTTCGGTGGGAATCTCCATCAAGAACCGGCTCTTTGTCTTAAACGTATCCAACATATAACTAAAACCTGTGTTCCAAGAAATTGTCAGGTGCGATTTGGCGCGGGTCATCGCCACATAACAAAGCCTACGTTCTTCTTCCAGCGCTTTATTACCGCCCTCATTCAAAGAACGCGAGCTGGGAAAGATCCCTTCATTGAAGTTCACGATAAAAACCGTGTCAAATTCAAGCCCTTTGCTGGCGTGTACGGTCATTAAAGAAACACAATCCAGTGCGTCATCCCCGGCTTTGGACGTAAACAAAGAAACTTCCTGTAAATAGCTTTCCAAAGTCATCGAAGGATCTTCCTTCATACTTTGGGCAATATCACTCTTTAATTCCTTTAAGTTGTCCAAGCGTTCTTCTTCGTGATTCTCTTCCAGCATTTGACGATAACCGCTTCTCTCGATGATATATTCTAAAAAATCTTCGAGTGCTAGAGCATCCCGATGTTGTTGAAGATCCATGATCAGGCTATAAAAATCCTGGCACTTTTTTTTGAGCCCGCTTGATAGATCTAGCGGATCCTTTAGAACCGTCAATAAATTGACGCTTTGTTCCTGCGCCTGATCGCGCAATTTTTCGATGGTCTTTTGTCCAATGCCGCGCCGCGGCTGATTGATGATGCGAAGAATCGCTAAATCAAAAGACAGCTGTTTTGGATCCTCTGGTTCCGGCAAGGTACAAAGTTTTAAATAAGCCAAGGCATCTTTGATCTCCTGGCGTTCATAAAACCGGATCCCGCCATAGATCTTATAGGGGATCCGAACGGATTTAAACACGCGCTCAAAAGCCCTTGAGGAATAATTCGAACGATATAAGATCGCCATATCTTTATACGCGACGCCTTGCTGATGGCGCTCATGGATCTTGCGCGCAATATACACAGGTTCTTCGCTGTCTTCGGTGGCGACGTGAAGAACGATCTTATCATTGCCGGAAATCTTCGTATAAAGATCTTTTTTGATGCGGTCTTTATTGTTTTGGATCAACGCGTTACTGGCATCCAGGATCGGTTTGGTTGAGCGATAGTTTTGATCCAGGATCACACTTTTACAAGGCTGAAAATCACAATCAAAATGTAAAATAATATCCACACTGGCTCCTCGCCAAGTATAGATCGTCTGGTCCGGATCTCCCACGACACACAAAAAGGCGTGCGGGCCCACCAGATAACGAACAATTGCGTATTGAATCGGGTCAACATCCTGAAACTCATCGACATGAATATAATCCAAACGATTCTGCCATTTTTCTTTGACTTTGGCATCACTTTCTAAAAGACGCAGTGCCTCGATCAAAAGATCATCAAAATCCATTGCTTTGATTTCTAAGCGTTTCTTTTCATATCGAGAATAAATCTTTACGATCGTTTCTTGCTGGTCGGTCATGGCATAATTCACAGCCTGCTCCGGTGAAAGCTTTTCGCTTTTATATCCGGAAATCATTCCTAAAACATGCGCCATATTGAATTCCTTGACATCTAGATCCAGCTCTTTATAAATGGGTCGCAAGATTTGTTTTTGATCGTCGGTATCTAAGATCGTAAAAGAAGTCGGATATCCAATCGAACGGGCATCTTCGCGTAAGATCCGTACACAAAGAGAGTGGATTGTACTGATACGGACAGCCAAAGCTTCTTTGCCCAAAGAGGCCATCAATCTTTCCTTCATTTCATTGGTTGCCTTATTCGTAAAGGTAATGGCCATGATTCGATTGGGATAGATTCCGCATTCCTGAATCAAATAAACGATACGCGCCATCAATACCCGTGTTTTTCCGCTTCCGGCACCGGCAATGATACGCACATGAGAATCTATGATACTGGCAGCTTCACGCTGCTTGTCATTTAACGTAGAAAGAATCGTCATATTTTTCACCTCGCTTATTTTATCATGGTCTCATAAAATGAAAAAGTATCCTTCACAAAGAAAGATACTGATCAAGTCATTAATTTTTGGAAGAAAGCGCCTTGGTCAATGCGATATTGACAATGACCGCCACAAGAATCTCGGGAATCGAATTCGTCAGGATCACCGTACCCATCGCAGCCATCAAGGCCGATTGTGCCACACCGATTGCCTGTGCATAAGGAGCTGCATAGAACAATAAGATCAAACCCAGAACGCCTACGACATGAACGATCGTACTCACCAAAGCCGAACACCCGGCGCTGATTCCAATGGAAAGGTCTTTCTTGCGAAAGAACTGATATAACGATCCGGCGATCACACCCAGAAGAACCCGGGGAACGATTGCGACGATCAAAGATTGATAACCGCCATTGAAGCCTCCCACAGTTACAAAAGGACTAAAGGCAAAACTGGTGACCGTCGGAGCCATGGTCGCATTGATCACCGAAGTGATCCCAAAGACAAGACCCATAAAAGCTCCATACTTTGTCCCCATCGTACAAGCACACACAATAACAGGAACATGCAGTAAAGTAGCACTCAAAACACCAATTCGAAGATACCCTAAAGGTGTGACCAAAAGCACGACCTCAATAGCCAAAAACAAGGCAAGCATCGTCAGATTCTTGATCTGCCGGGACGTTTTAGACATATTCAATTTTCCTCCTTACTCTCGTTCATTCTGATACGATGTAAAATCTAAACACTCTATCCATTCTTACAATTACAGTCTTTAGATCTGTATTGTATGGACATTCCAAATTATAAAAAACTTACTCGGATGAATCAAGTCTTTTTCCGTATCTTCCCTCTTGGACCGTTCTGGCCCTACCCGATCGTATAATATAATTTGATTAGAAAAACCACATCAGAAAGGAGGCGCGCATGAAAATCTTATCCAAACTCATCCTCTCGTTTTTCAGCCTGTTTCTGATCGCGGGATGTGCCACGGCCGCAAAGAAAGAGGAATCAAAAACGGAAGATCAAAATACCCTGATTCGATCCGAGCTCACCGATACAGAATCTTTCTATCTCCAAACCAACGAATCCTATGAACTGAATGCTTATGAAGCAAATCTAGAAGACGGATTCCAAACCCTGACTTGTACACTCTATCAGCTTGAAAATCATGTATGGAAAAATTTAGAAGAGGTTGTTTTTGATCTTCGCAGCCCGACACTGGAATTTGCCTTGTCTGCCTATTTAGATACAGCCATGGTCTCTGTGCAAATGAACGATGAAGAAAACAAGGGCAGCGGTCATATCGATATCAAAGAATTCAAGGTGATCCCTTCAGGATCTGAAAATGATGAACTCTTAAAATTATCAGATACCATTTCAAAGACCGCCATTGAAAACGGAAAAGAATTTCCTGTTATCGCCAGTTTGATGACTTTAGATGAGGGTTCCAACGTTTCCATCAGTACCGAAGATTTTTATACACCAGAAATGATAGAACCCGTTGAAAACACACAATACTTCGTGTTGACCTTTCGCTTTGATCAATAATGGAGGGTATTATTATGAAAAAGAAAGAAACGGAAGATAAAATGGTCCAAGCGGCAAAAGAATTACGCATCTTTTTTATAGGCTGCGTGATTTTAGGTGTTGTGATCCTGATTGCCATGATGCTTTGATCCAAAACAAAAGGATGTTTCAAGCCAAGAAACATCCTTATTTTTGTGTTCTCATCCAGGAAGCCGTTTGAGCCACCAAGAATCGAATAATATCAAACATAAACTTTCGTTCTTCCTGCGTCATATTCTTTAATTCAATGACACCTTGGAAGATCTGCCGGAAATGGAGTTCATTCAATCCTGAGACAGAGGTAATATCTAAATGATCTAAAATGGAAAAAATCAAATCGATGGATTCTTTTTTCTGTTCATCCGATTTCGACAACAACAGCCGATCCACCAAAGCAATCGTATCGTGACTTTTAGCTGACAAGCCCTCCGCTCTTTCAAAACCGTCCACCTGGATCGACCAATAAAATGCATCGTGCTGCAGAAGTCCTTCTTCTTGCGCTTTGATCACAATTTCCTTTTCGTGATGTTCCATCAAACAGCCGATGATCGAATCTTGAGGTTTGATGTTTTCAATGCGAGAGAACAAGTCTTTGGTTTCCACGGATGTCAAAAAAGAGGGGCGAAATCCCGGGGCATCAAAAACCTGACACTTTGTGACTTGGGAAGCATACTTTGTTTTTAAAAATGCAACCATCGCCAAATGGCCCCCTTTTGAATGCCCCGTCAAATACAGGTTCGGTATTTTTTTCTTTTGGACAAAGCCGAAGAGATAAGACTGTGTCGGGATCTTTTCAATGGTCATATCTAAGAAAGAAACCGCCATCTTCTGACAAGGCAGCCCATCCCGATATGTCATCTGCATATTTTCTTTCCAGCCAGTCATGCTTGCATCGGTTCCCCGATACCCGATGATCATATCGTCTTCTCCAATTTGAAACAGAGTCGCGCCAAATTGGATCTGTTTTTCATCGTCATTGCGTTGCTCCACTTTTCGGATCCATACATTGGCATAACGAGGACAATCACAAAGTTCCCCGACCAAGATGGGAATGTTGTTCGAAAAACAAAAATACCCTTTGATATATTCAGGAGAATGTGACGCAAGAAAGTGTTTGCATGCTTCCGGCAATAAGACAGGGCCATTTTCCACTTCCAATGAAAAGTCAACATAAGCCAATTCACTGAAGATTAATAAATCGACCGAATTTAATACCCGCTCGTTAAAAGAGAGATCTTTGCGCAAATGTACATAATTCAATAAATTCTCCATCGTTTACCCCCTATATTGTTTTGCGAGTTCTACATACTCCATCGCATTGGCTTTGATTCTTTTTAATTGCTCGGCCGTTGTTTGATGATGAATCTTGCCCGGACATCCTAACACAACAGAACCTTCCGGAATTTGTGCCCCTTCTGGGATCAAGGCCCCGGCCCCAATGATCGAATGGCTTCCAATATGGGCTCCATCCAGTATAATAGCACCCATGCCGACCAGCACTTCGTCTTCGATTGTACAGCCATGCACAATAGCTCCATGTCCAACCGTCACGCGATCTTTGATCACAAGAGGATGACCGGCTGAACAATGAAGGGTACAGTGATCTTGGATATTGGTTTGTTTGCCAATTGTAATTTTTTCCTGATCCCCGCGAACCACGCTTCCAAACCAGATGCTGGATTCCTCGGCAATTTTCACATCCCCTATCACAAGGGCAGAATCTGCGATAAATACCGAGGACGAAGAGAACAGATCTTTGCACATCCAGATCACGCCGTGCCATTGTTCTTCTTTCCAGCCACATTCGGGTAACCTTCCCATTTGGATATACTGATGTTTTTTATGAAACGCAATGCTTCGCTCATTCGAATCGGTAATACAGGAGATCAGCCAGCGAACCGATTGTTTTCGACATGCTTCTTCCAGTGTCTCTAACAGTTGAGAAGCCAATCCATAATGCTTGCCTTCTTTAAAATAGATCGTGATCTCGACACAATGCCGATAAGCTTCTTTTTGAAAAGCCGGATGCGCATAGGCATAGCCAAGCAATTCCTGATCCTTGGTAGCCACATAAAAAGGATGGGAATTCGCTATGGCATTGATTTCCTGCGCAAAAGCTCCAAAAGATTTGGGCTGATGATCAAAATTATAGGGCGTATTTTTGACATAGTAAGCATAGATTTTGTAGATTGCTTCTATATCTGTGGTTTCAAAAGGTCGAATCACGTCGGTTTCCCTCCTTATTTTTCATTTTCTTCTTGTGAAAATTGAAGATGGTAATAACGAGCATAGGTTCCGTTCTTTTTCAAGAGGTCTTCGTGCGTACCTCTTTCTTTCATTCCATCCTGATCGATCACCACGATCTCATCCGCATTTTGAATCGTTGATAAACGATGCGCAATCGTTATACACGTTCTTCCTTCGCTCAAGCGATCCAACGAGCGTTGAATGATTCGTTCACTCTCATTATCCAGAGCACTGGTCGCCTCATCCAAGATCAAGATCTTAGGATCTTTCAAGAAAACACGGGCAATGGATATACGCTGTTTTTGACCACCTGATAAACGAGCCCCTCTTTCCCCGACATAGGTGTCATAACCATCGGGCAGGGATTGGATAAAATCATGAATATTGGCTTTCTTGGCAGCTTCCACGATCTCATCTTCGGTCGCATCCGGTTTTCCGTAACGGATATTTTGGGCAATCGTTCCAGAAAACAAATAGACTTCCTGTGAAACTAAACCAATCGCTTGTCGTAAAGAGCGCAGTTTCAGATTCCGAACATCTTGTCCATCCACCAAAACGCTTCCTTGATCCACATCATAAAAGCGCGGAATCAAAGAACATAGCGTCGTTTTTCCACTGCCGCTCGGGCCTACCAAAGCTAGTTTTCGCCCCGCCGGTATGGTCAGATCCACATGTTCTAAAACCGATTCTTCTTTATTATAGGTAAAGGACACATCTTCGAAACGAATATCGCCCCGCACATCGGTCAATTCTTTGGCATCCTGGGCGTCCTGGATCTCCGGGATCTCTTTCATGACTTCTTCAAAGCGTTTAAATCCGGAAAAACCTTTTTGAAACATTTCCGTAAACTCGACCAAAATATCGATCGGTGCCACAAAAATATTGATATAAAGAGCAAAGGTAGCCAATGTCAAAGGACTGAGTTCCCCCTGAGCCACAAATAGTCCGCCGGCTGCAATCACCGTTAAATAAAGCAGTCCTTGAAAAAAGTTATTAAAAGAGTAATACGTTCCCATCACACGATAGTTGCGTTTTTTCGAAGCCAGAAATTCATCATTGGAGTGATCAAATTTTGCCTTTTCAATATCTTCATTGGTAAAAGATTGCACAATGCGGATCCCTGCCAAAGAATCTTGTAAAGATGCATTGACATCGCCAATTTTACGACGATTGTCCATAAAGGTTTCCTGCATTTTCTTATTTTGAAAATAACTGAAGATCAACATCACCATCGTGACCAAAAACAAGATCAAAGCCAAAGGCCAGAAAATGAAAGCTAAGATCACAAAGGAACCGGCAATCTTGATCAGTGAAATAAAGAGGTTCTCTGGTCCATGATGTGCAAATTCACAGATCTCAAACAAGTCACTGACAACGCGTGACATCATGATCCCTGTATTATGACGATCATAATAGGAAAAAGATAAACGCTGGTATTGATCAAAAAGGTCTTTACGCATATCGCGTTCCATATGACTTCCCATGATATGTCCCTGGGCCGTGACATAGTATCGGCATAGAGCACGAATCAAATACATGCCCAACAAGAACAGGGTAAGGATCAAAAGTCCATCTAAGAGTTGGGCCGATTGTTGTAGAAACAAAACATCGGTGCAATAGGTCAAGATCAAAGGAAAGGCCAGATCAATGATGGAAATCATAAAGGCACAAAACAGATCTAGAAAGAAAACACCCAAATAGGGTTTGTAATAGGTCAAAAAATGTTGAAAAGTTTTCATAGTCTCACCGCGCCTTATTATACCAAAACCACGAAAAAAAAGAAGCCGTACGAGACGACTTCTCTTTAGATCAATCTTCTTTTTGATGGGCCTGCACAATGCGGCTGGCCTGTGGTTCCGGTACCGGATCATAACGATCCATTTCCATCGTATAACGTCCAAGCCCTTGGGTCATCGAACGAAGTTCAATAGAATAGCGAGCCATTTCTGCCATTGGCACTTGGGCTTCAATGATCTGATCTCCATCTTCTGGTGTCATGCCCATGATAGCTCCTCGGCGCTTGTTCAGATCCCCGATCACAGCCCCCGTATATTCATCAGGAACCGTAACAACGATATTCATGATCGGTTCTAACAAGATTGGATGGCACTTGGTCATCGCATCTTTGAAAGCCAGGCGCGCTGCTAATTTAAAGGCCATTTCACTCGAGTCGACATCATGGTATTTTCCATCGGTCAACGTAGTTTTGATATTGACCATCTTATAGCCTGCCAACGTTCCTTCGTTGCAGCATTCGCGCAATCCATTTTCCACAGCCGGGAAGTATTGTTTAGGAACAGCCCCGCCAAAGACGCGCTCATCAAATTCCATTTCTTCCACACCCGGATTCGGTTCAAATTCCACAAAGACATGTCCAAACTGTCCATGACCGCCGGACTGTTTCTTATGACGCCCTTCGCCCATCGCTTTCTTTGTGATCGTTTCGCGATAGGTTACCTTTGGATCTTGAAGAATGACTTCTGCTTTGTATTTGTTCTTCAGCTTATTGAGCATCACATCCAGATGCTGGTCACCGACACCGTAAATGACAGTTTCTTTCGTTTCGGCATTATTGACAACTTTAAATGTCGGATCTTCTTCCACAAGACGAGCCAAACCATTAGAAAGCTTATCTTCATCATTTTTCGATTTCGGGAAGATGGCTTGTCCAAACATGGGTTCATCAAATTGAATTGGATCAGCAATCAACAATTTACCTTTTTCACACAAAGTATCATTGGTCTTTGTGTTCTGCAGCTTGACCAAAGCTCCGATATCACCGGTAAATAATTTTCCGGCCGCCGTCTGGTGCTTTCCTTTGATCGTATAGATCGAACTGATCTTTTCTGGTTTCCCATTATTAGCATTGACCAAAACCGAATCTGAGCTCAAAACACCGCTTAACACTTTTAAATAGGAGATGCGTCCCACAAACGGGTCTACGATGGTTTTAAAGACTTGAGCCGTTAATGTTTCTGTTTCGGAAGTCAAAAGTTCAACCTTCACACCATTTGGTGTTGTAGCCGTATACATTCCTTTTTCTGAATATGTCGGGAAGTAAGAGATGATCAGATCCATCAAACGTTGGATTCCAATGGATTGAATGGCACTTCCCGAGAATACCGGACAGATTTCCCCATTGCGGACACCGATACGGACGCCCTTTGTCAGTTCGGCATCGGTAAATTCTTCACCAGAGAAGAATTTTTCCATCAATTCATCATCCCCCATGGCCACAGCTTCGGCAATCTGATCTTTATACATGCTGACTTCATCGATCATATCATCCGGAACCGGTTGTGCCATTTCTGAATTGGCTTTCGGACCTTTATAGTACCAGGCTTTGTTTTTGATGATATTGACAGAACCTACAACTTCGCCGTTTTCAACGATCGGTACTTCAAACGGAATGATCGATTTTCCGAACTCTTCGTGAAGCTGACCATAAGCATCCGCAAAGTTCGTATTCTCTTCGTCCAATTTATTGATGAAGAAGATCGTCGGTTTCTTTGCTTCTACGGCTTGTTTAAACGCTAGTTTTGTTCCGGATTCTAACACATCTTTAGCATTGACAACGATCAGACAGCTGTCGCCTACCGCAAAACCGGCTTGTTTTTCTCCTACGAAATCTAGATATCCAGGCGTATCGATAAAGTTGATCTTGCAATCTTCCCATTCAATCGGAACGATTGATGTATAAACGGAGATCCCGCGTTTGATTTCTTCGGCATCAAAGTCGATCATGCTGCTGCCATCGGAAGTTTTCCCAAAACGATCGGTCGCTTTCGTATAATAGAGCATTGCTTCTAAAACACTGGTTTTTCCGGCTCCACTGTGCCCGATCACACTGACATTACGGACTTCAGAACTTAAATAATCTCTCATGTCTTCATCCTCCTACTTCAAGATCGGCTCCAGTTGAGCACGGCAATGTTCGCGAACATAATCTAACGCAACATTTCCTTGTTTATCTTGCATATCTTTGTCGGCTCCATAAGACAATAATTTTTCAACAAGGCTTGGATAGCCGCCATAAGCAGCACGCATCAGAGCCGTACATCCGTTATTATCAAATAAATTCACGTTGGCGTTTCTTTCCAACAAAATCGAGATCGTATCTCGTTTGAATGCGATACAAGCTTCCATTAAAGCGGTACGTCCAACTTCATCCTGTGCATTGATGTCAGCACCGGCATCTAAGAGAACTTGCACACAACGATCTTGTCCCAATAAAGCTGCACGCATCAAGGCCGTACGCCCGCGGTCATCTTTCGCATTGACATCGGCACCCGCATCTAATAAAGCTTTACAAATGGTTTTGTTCCCTTTTTTGGCAGCACCCATCAAGGCCGTTTTTCCTTTATTATCGACTAGATTTACATCGGCCCCATTATCGATGAGCACTTGGACAACATCTTTACGGTCGCGTTTCGCGGCACGCATCAAGGCAGTTCTTCCATCTCCATTTTGATAGTTCACATCAGCTCCGGCTTTGATCTGGCCGCATACCATGGGGAAATCCCCGTTCGCACATGCGTCCCAGAATACCTTGTTGAAATTTTGATCCATTTTAATTCCTCCTCTTTATTGTATTGATCAAAAAACAGAAAAACTGGAATGAACCTAACATCCCAGCTTTATCCTCTATAAAAGAAGTCCATGACTTGATTGACATTTTTTACATCTTGAACTGTTGTCATCGTCACCACTTCCTCTTCTTGTCTGCATTATAACAAAGCATGATCAAAAGACAAATCAAGAGCCAATTTAGACAAATTATGAACCAAACAAGACATTACTCGCTAAAAATAGCGTTTAATTCTTCCATCGATGTAATGAAATGAACCCTCTGGATCGTATCTGCACTTAAAAATCCACACTCGATCATGCGATCCAATTGATTTTTCAGCGGCTGATAATAACCGTCCAGATTCCATAAAACGCAGGATCCGGAAATTTGATCCAGACGAATCAAAGAAATGATCTCCGTCACTTCTTCCAAAGTTCCCGGGCCGCCCGGCAAAGCAATAAAGCTTTCTGCTTCATCGATCATCTTTTGTTTTCGCTTCGACATCGTATCAACCATATACAGCTCATCAATGCCCGGATAGAGTTTTTCTTGTTCCAACAAAAATTCAGGCATCACCCCAATGATCTTTCCCTGGTTTTGATGAACAGTATCGGCCAAAAGTCCCATCAAGCCTTTACTGCCGGCCCCGTAAACCAAAGTATGATCATGTTCGATCAACCATCTGCCAATCGCTATTGTCAACTTTGCATATTTTTCATCAGTACCCGAACTGGATCCCAAATAGACTGCAATCTTCATCTAAACTCCTCACTCTTCTTTGCATACAAAGGAAACTTGACCTTTCAGTTTATCCGCTCCCACGCAGATCACATCAACTTTCTGTCCCAGCTGATATGTTTTCTTGGTTGCCTCTCCTTTTAGACACGAAGCCGTCTCATCATAATCATAGAAATCATCCATCAGACTATGCAAAGGCACCAAGCCCTCTACTGTATTCGGTAATTCCACAAAAAAGCCAAATGCCTGGACACTGATGATCTTGCCTGTAAAAGCTTGGCCGATCTTATCTTCCATATATTCTGCCTTTTTACAATCGGTCACTTCTCGTTCAGTCAAGACGGCCTCATTTTCTTTCTCGGAAACAAAATAAGCCTGACGCTCACACTTGCTAAAATCTTTTTCTCGCAATGTTGAGTTTTTTCGAAAGAGATATCTTCTCAGCATTCGATGAACAATCAGATCCGGGTACCGGCGGATCGGAGACGTAAAGTGACAATACTCCTTCAAAGCCAGTCCGTAATGGCCTAAGCAGCCCGCATCATACCGTGCTCGTTGCATGGCTCGTAAAGCTAATGTGCTGATGATCTGGGACAGATCCGGGTCTTTGATAGAATCCAAGAACATCTGCAGCTGTTTCGGGGTAACATCATCGGGATAAAATGAAAATTTGATTCCCAATGACTGTGCCAGCTGCAATAAAGTAGAAAGTTTTCCCGGGTCCGGTTTTTCATGAACACGATAGATCCCCGGGATCTGCAAGGAATTCAAAGTATGGGCCACACAGACATTGGCACTGATCATCGCCTGCTCGATCATTTCTTGGGCAAATCCTCTTTCTTTGCAGCGAACATCGATACACTTTCCTTGTTCATCCAAGATCAGATCCGATTCCACGGTATTAAAATCGATCGTTCCTCGTTCGATGGCTCGTTTTTGTAATTGCCGGGAACAAGCCTCAAAATCAGTTAACAGATGGCTGATCGGCTCATATTCCTGACAAGCTTCATGATCCCCTTCTAAGAACGCATTAACTTTCGTATAGGTACAACGCCTATCAGAATGGATCACCGAAGGTACGATACGACTGGAAGTGATATTCCCATTCAGATCAATATCCATGATACAGCTGATCGTACAACGGTCCACATGCGGATTTAAAGAACAGATCCCGTTGCTTAACGAAAACGGCAGCATCGGAACCACGCGATCCGCTACGTAGATGCTGGTCGAGCGAGCATACGCTTCCTGATCAATAAAACTGCCTTCTTTCACATAGTAAGAAACATCCGCAATATGAACGTAAAGACGATATCCTCCTGCATTTTTCTCGATTGAGATCGCATCATCAAAATCTCGCGCATCTTCGCCGTCGATCGTAACGGTCAACAGATTGCGAAAATCCTCACGTCCAACCAAATCATGTTTTTTTACTTCTTTGGGCAAGGCATTGGCCTGATCCATGACCGGCTCCGAGAAATACTGGCGGACATGATGGCGAGACAAGATTGCTGTGATATCCATGCCTTTCTCATATTCATATCCTAATAAGCGATCGATCGAACAGATTAAAGGATCACTGTATTTTTCGATCTTGAGCACTGCCTTCATACGGTGCGACAAAGAATAATCATCAAGATTGCGAATTGAAAAACGAGTATGCATATCTAAATCACTATAAAAGATAAAATGATCTTTCTTCCAATAAAACGTGCCTGTGACCCAAGTAATGCCCCGAGAATACACATGAATGATCTCATTGTATTTTCGCCCTTTGTGCACTAAGACCTCATCTTTATCAAAGACATTACGAGCATATTTTTTAGGAACATACACTTTTTGATCCTTCTGGATCACGGCAAATTCCCATTTTGAAACATCTTTGACCTTCCCGATCATATACTCATGATCATCGATCAAAAAATAAACATTATGATTGTTGCACAAGACGCGCTCTTGTTCCAGGGCATTGAGATTTTGGATCAAACTCGTAAAATCCTTGGAAGACTGGCAACGAAACTTACGTTCCAATTCTTTGATCGTCCATTGTTTCTTTTTTTGAAAAGCTTCAAGCAGTTGTTCTTTTTCCATAAAATCACCACCAAAAAAAGACCTTAACGGTCTTCCTTAAACGATTTGTAATGCAATCACCAAAGCAAAAAATAAGATTCCACAAATCAAAGTCATGCGTGAGATGACTTTTTCCGGTCCTCTTTCTTTTTGTACCGCAAATAAGTTCAAATCTCCGCTTCCTGTAAATGCAGCACTCAAACCATCGGATTTACCGCTTTGTAATAAAACTAATATAATAATGATCCCAGAAAGGATCATCAAGATCACATTCAAAATATCTGCCATGTTCCTCACTCTTTCTAGACGCTACAATTATAACATAAACGAACCAAAAGAAAAGTCCAAACAATCTCTCAGATCCGACACAACATGATCCGGTTCGATCCCCAGGCGTGGGATATCTTGGGCCGTATGCACGCCTGTCTGCACAAAAAGGGTCTCGACCCCGGCATTTTTTCCTAGGAGAATATCGGTTTCCAGATTATCCCCAATCAAGATCACATCTTCTTTTTGAAGATGAAAATGTTGTAGACACAGATCTAAAATAGGCGTATGGGGCTTCGCGATATTCGGTGATTTTTGATTCGTCGCATATTCGAACATTGCTACAACGCTTCCATTGCCCATCTCAAAGCCGTCCGGTTTGGCCAATACTCGATCTTGATTTGTGCCGATCAACTTTGCCCCCTGTAAAAGAAAAGTCAATGCTTGGGAATACTCGCGATACGTCGCCTCTTTGTTCAAACCGACAAAAACAAAGTCAGGATCTTGATCCGTAATACGAAAGCCTTCTTCTTTTAATGCCTGATAAAGCCCTGCTTTTCCTAAGTAATACGCTTTATCTCCTGAATAATGGGCTTTGACATATTGGGCACTTGCCATGGCACTGTTATAAAACTGTTCGGCTTTGATCCCCTGATACCCCATCTTTTCCATATGCGCCACGTTTTCTTCGCGTGTGCGCATAGAATTATTGGTCAAGAAAAAATATGGAATATTTTGTTTTTGACAAGCTTCTAAAAAAAGTTTCGCACTTTCGATGATCGCATCTCCTCGATACATCGTCCCATCCAGATCGAATAATAAGGTCTTCATATTCATCTCCTTGAAAAAAAGAAAGTCTAATCGACTTTCTTTAGATCCATATAAGGGATTTCTGTTGGTGTTTCTCTTCCGAACAAGATCAACAAAACAGTCGCTTCTTGTTTTTCTTCGTTCATCGCTTCCACAACACCTTCAGAACCTTTAAAAGCTCCGTTTAAGATTTCCACGGTATCTCCCACTTGGAAATCTACCTGGACATTGACATCCTGACGTCCTAAACGGCGCAATACAGAATCGATTTCTTCCTGAGCGACCGGGAATGGTTTCGCCCCTTTTCCAGAAGATCCGATAAATCCCGTAACGCCCGGTGTGTTGCGGACAACATACCAAGCTTCATCGGTCATGATCATTTGAACCAAAACATAACCAGAAAAGAGGTTGCGTGTCTTTTCTACCGGTTTTCCGTTTTTATATTCGATTTCCTTTTCTTCCGCCACAACGATCTGAAAAAGATAATCTTCCAGACCCATCGTACTGATACGACGTTCCAGATTTTCTTTTACCCGGTTTTCCTGCCCTGCATACGTATTAACGACATACCATTCTTTTTTTAATTCTTCTGCCATATACGATCCTCCTCACTAGCCTACGATCACTTGGATCAATCCGCTGGCCAAAATTTCACAGATAAAGAAGTAAAGGCCAAACAAAAGCGTAAACAAGATCACCAAGCCGCTAGACTTCATCAAACCCTTAAATCCCGGCCACTGAACTTGTTTCAGTTCGCGAACGATTCCTTTCGGGGAATACGTACGTTCTTTTTTTTCTTTCTTTTCTTTATTCTTTGCCATATAGACTCCTTTACTTTGTTTCTTTATGCAGTGTATGTTTTCCACATTTCGGACAATACTTTTTCACTTCTAATCGCTGGGTATTGGTTTTCTTGTTTTTGGTCGTCACATAATTTCTTGAAAGACATTCAGTACAAGTCAATATTACTTTATCGGCCATGTTTCAACACCCCCATAACTTAATCAATTTAACATTTAAACCACTCTTAGTCAATTGAGACTCGATAATTTTTCACTTTTTCTAGAACGCGATTGACTTCATAGACTCGAAGATTCAGAATTCGGCAGATCTCTTTGCGCTTATAGCCTTGCAGCCATAATTCCAACACTTTTTTAGCATTTTCATCCAATTCCAAAAATAGCTTTTGGATCATTTCATCGTATAAAAGTTTATTGACCACCATTTCATGCAGAGAAAACTTCTGTGCCGCAATCTTTTCTACGGCATATTGTGATCTTTCTTCCGAAACCAAATAATCCAGATGAACGATCTCCACATCCCAAGGAAAAGACTTTCTGCGATTGGTTCGACAAATATCACGGATCTTATTATTGAGCGAATACTTATAAAAAGACGCAAAACTAAATCTTGTATGAATTCGAAAATAATAAAGACATTTTAATAAGACCATATCTGCCACCAGGAAAAAATCACTTTGATTCCATAAACAATCCGTGGAATGGACTTGAAAAGCTCCGATGGTATGATAAATCAACGGTTTAAAGATCTCTTTTAAGATGGGAAAAGCTTCTTCATCTTTTAGAAAAAACAAATAAATATATAGATTGATATTTTTGTGCATTCTTTTGCCCTTTCCAGAGCAAAAAAAGAAATTACAGAGGATTGCGAGCTTGATAGATTTGATACAACAAAACGGCACAGGCGACACTGGCATTCAAGGAAGTGATCTTCCCTTCCATCGGCAGTTTGATCATATAGTCACACTGTTTTTTGACAAGCGGAGAAATTCCTTTTCCTTCAGAACCAATGACCAGAACCAAAGGAACATCATAGATCCCTTCGCGATAATCTCTGGCTCCTTCCATGTCAGTGCCGATCACCCAATATCCGTTTTCTTTGCATTGATTCAAAGCATTCTTGAGATTGGTCACCGTACAAACAGGGATCGTATAAGCGGCTCCGGTACTGGCTTTGATGGCCGTCGGTGTCAAGGAGACACTATTATGCCGGCAAAGGATCACCCCATCCGCTCCTACACAATCACACGTTCTTAAAACAGCGCCTAAATTATGCGGATCCTGGATCCCGTCCAAGGCGACCAGAAGTCCTGGATGGCGAGCCTTTTGGAGAAGTTGTTCCAAGCTCCATTCGGGAATCGGCCGAACTTCTAAAGCAATTCCATTATGATGGCGGTCTTTGGCCAATTGATCGAGCTGATTGCGATCCATATAGCGGATTTCACAGTTCAGCTTTTGTACTCGATCGATCAATTTTCGATCACGCATGCCTTTTTGAAGATAGATCCGCTCAATTGAATCCGGATCCTGTTCCAGCTGCGTGAATACATTTTTTCCATATACGATCATAAAGAATCTCCCTTTTTTAAGATTTCCTGCAGACAAACTTCTAAACGCTCGACATGCCCATAAAGATACAAATAACCCAAGAGCGCTTCTAAAGCGGTGGCTTCCAAATACGTCTTTCCGTCCGCATTTTTAGCTTTGGAGTGGATCGTTGCATTGCGGCCTCGCTGAAGGATTCGATGTTCTTCATCCGTGAAAAAATCTTCTTCCTTTAGAGCTTCTAAAATCTTGGCCTGCGCTTTGGCGCTGCAGATCCTGGCACTTTTTTTCTGGAGAAGATCCGCTTTCTGGTACCCTTGATCCAAAAGATGTTCACGAACACGCAAAGTCATCAAAGCATCACCCATCCAAGCTAAGCTGGTTGCGTTATGCGTAACGATCTCCATTAGAGGATCCCTTTTTCCTGAAGTGTTGCCCGATATGCATCGGCTGTCTCAAAATCTTTTTCTTTGACTGCTTGGCGCCAATCCCGATACATCTTTTTGTCTTGCTCACTCAGATGAACTTCATCCAATTGGATACCGAGCACTGAAAGCATCGTCTTTAAAGCTTGCGTGCAAGAAGCCAGTTTTTCTTTCGGCATCGGACGAGAACGCAATGTTTGATTAATTGTCTTGACCACTTCATAAACTACCGAGATCGCATTCGGAGTATTCAGATCATCATTCAATGCATCCACAAAACTTTGCATCATTTGAGGATCCGCCTCCATTTCAGGAGCGTTTTCCAACTGCAGCTGAACAACAGCTTGTTTATAGGCCGTTTGAATTTTCTGAAGTTCTTTTTTGGCCGTCTCAATGGCTTCGGCACTTAAATTGAGGGGAGCCCGATAATGTACCGAGATCATCATCCAGCGGATCACATTTCCGCCATGATCCCGGATCAAATCCTTGGCCCACCAAACATTGCCCAAAGATTTTGACATCTTTTCATTTTGAATATTGATCATTCCATTATGCACCCACATGTTGGCAAGCGGCGTCGAAGAGCACATCCGGCACTGAGCCATTTCATTTTCGTGATGAGGGAATTTCAGATCCAGTCCCCCTCCATGAATATCGATCAATGGTTTTTGGAAAACATCTTGGATCATGACCACACATTCGGTATGCCATCCCGGGCGGCCTTTTGACCAAGGCGAATCCCATTGGATTCCTTGATCGGTCTTTTTCCATAAAGTAAAATCTAACGGATTTTCTTTCTTTGTATTTTCATCGATCCGTGCTCCCACCATCAAGTCTTCCATTTTTTGATGTGAAAGCTCACCATAAGTAGGATCACTCATTACTCGAAAATAAACATCTCCATCCACTTGATAAGCTGCTCCGTTATCGATCAGTTTTTGAATAAAAGCGATGATCTCCTCCATCGTTTCCGTCACTCGGGGAGCCACATCCGGTAAATCCGCGTGCAAATCTTTACGAACGCGGTTATATGCCTCGATATATCGATCTGTAATTTCTTTTTCGCTCACATTTTGTTCCATAGCTGTTTTGATGATCTTGTCATCAACGTCAGTATAGTTGCTGACAAACATGACTTCCATTCCCTGCAGCTGCAGAGCTTTTTTTAGTGTATCAAAAACTACGATGGGCCGGGCATTCCCCACATGAGGTTCATTATATACGGTAGGTCCGCAGACATACATCGACACCTTCCCTGGTTCGATAGGCTGTAAAGGTTCGATCTTCTGCGTATAACTGTTGTAAAGATTCATATTGTTCCTTCTTTCTTTTTGTAAAAAAACATAGACGCGGGTCTATGTTATTCTTCCGTTTTGTTCTCGAGAGTCAGATCACGAAATTGTTCCAATAAATCACGGTCTACCCCTAGATCTTTCAAAGTTTGGATATAGGCAGCATCCAGATCATCTACATCTTCTGTTAGTTCATCTCGATCATCTTCTACTAACCGCTGTTTGATTGGCATACTCTTTCCCTCCAGTGTACATTTAGAATACCTTAAAACCACCTATATTTCAAGGAAAGCGAAACCACAAAAAAAAGGATCCCGAAGGATCCTCTTATAAGCTTCTTAAATCAAATCTTATCCTAATTCAGAGAAGTATTTGATTGTACGAACCATCTGGCTCGTGTAAGAGTTTTCGTTGTCATACCAAGAAACAACCTGTACTTGAGTATCACCGTTTTCCATTTCGTGAGCCATTGTCTGAGTAGCATCGAACAATGAACCATAACGCATACCGATGATATCGCTAGATACTAACTGTTCTTCAGTATAACCGAAAGATTCAGTAGCGGCAGCTTTCATAGCAGCATTGATTTCGTCAACTGTAACTTTTCCTTTACATACAGCAACTAAGATTGTAGTTGATCCTGTAGGAGTAGGTACACGCTGAGCAGAACCGATCAATTTACCGTTCAATTCAGGGATAACCAGACCGATTGCTTTAGCAGCACCTGTAGAGTTAGGAACAATGTTAACAGCAGCAGCACGGCTACGACGAAGGTCACCTTTACGCTGAGGTCCGTCCAAAGTCATCTGGTCACCTGTGTAAGCATGAACTGTAGTCATGATACCAGATTCGATTGGTGCTAATTTGTTCAATGCGTTAGCCATAGGAGCCAAGCAGTTTGTTGTACAGCTAGCTGCAGAGATAACTGTATCTTCTGGAGTCAATGTTTCATGGTTAACATTGTAAACGATCGTTGGCAGATCGTTTCCTGCTGGAGCAGAGATAACGACTTTACGAGCACCGGCTTTGATGTGAGCTTCCGCTTTTGCTTTTGAAGTATAGAATCCTGTACATTCCAAAACAACATCTACGCCCAGTTCACCCCAAGGCAGTTTAGAAGCATCTGCTTCTGCATAAATTGTGATTTCTTTTCCATCAACAGTGATAGAGTTTTCACCAGCTTTAACTGTATCAGCTTTTGCATAAGTACCCTGAGTAGAGTCATACTTTAACAAATGAGCTAACATTTTAGGGCTGGTCAAGTCGTTGATAGCAACAACTTCATACCCTTCGGCACCGAACATCTGACGGAAAGCTAAACGTCCGATACGTCCAAAACCGTTGATTGCAACTTTTACTGTCATATCAGTAAATCCTCCTTTAAATTAACAACAACATTATAAAAACTAAACTCTCTTTTGTCAATCTATGGCCCCTTTGTTTCAGACCGATTTTATGCTCAATTTTATTCCTTGATAGGGACAGAAAGACAGGTGTCAATCTTTTTAATCTGTGCTAGAATAAATACTATACTTCAGGAGGTGTTCACATGAATCAGGGAACTATATTAGATTTATTAGAAAACAATGCCCGCCTGACCAGTCAGGATCTGGCCGACATTCTCAACGAGGATAAAGATACGATTGCCAAACAGATCGAACAGCTAGAGAAAGATAAGATCATTTGCGGCTACCACACAGTGATCAACTATAATAAAGCACAAAAAGATCAAAAGGTGATGGCCTATATCGAAGTCAACTGTACTCCCCAAAGAAATCAAGGCTATGATAAAACGGCGCTTTTGATTGCGAAGTACCCCGAAGTGGAAACCATGTATCTCTTGAGCGGTGACTGCGATTTCTTATGCCTGGTCTCCGGAAAGACCATGTTCGAGGTAGCACGTTTCGTCTCCGATAAGATTGCCTGTGTCGAAAATGTACAATCTACTAAAACCTTGTTTGTTTTAAAACAATATAAACAAAGTGGTTTGTTGATGCAGGATGAAGTCCAGCCAGAAGAACCTAGACTGGTGGTGACACCATGATCAAATCCATCAATCCCACCGTTAAAGCCATGAAGCCTAGCGGCATTCGCAAATTTTTTGATTTGGCCAACACGATGAAAGGGGTTATTTCCCTGGGGGTCGGCGAACCCGATTTTGATACTCCCTGGCACATCTGTGAAAATGCGATTCATTCGATGTCAGTGGGAAAAACGCATTATAC
>NZ_CALVBG010000011.1 GCF_944325745.1 uncultured Faecalicoccus sp.
ATCTCAAAGATTTCACTTATGAAAAAGCGGCCGATCTTTGTCAAGTCAAAGAAGGAGATATTTGTCCGGTTTGCGGCCAGAAACTGACATTCTCCCATGGTATCGAGGTGGGAAATCTATTTAAACTCGGAACTAAGTATTCTCAATCGATGGACCTGTTCTACACAGATGCGAAGAATCAGTTACAGCCGGTTTGGATGGGAAGCTATGGCATTGGTTTGGAGCGCTGCATGGCAGCGGTTGCGGAACAGCACAATGATGAACACGGGATCATCTGGCCTCGTGAGATCGCACCGTTTTCCTTGGCGATCGTGCCTATCAGCTTGAAAGATCAAGAACAAGTTCAGTTAGCGGATCAGATTTATGAATATTGTACAAAGAAGCACTATGATGTCTTGTACGATGACCGCAATGAACGTCCCGGAGTCAAGTTCAAAGATATGGAATTGATCGGGATCCCTACCCGTATCACGCTGGGGAAAGGCGTTAAAGAAGGCAAGGTCGAGATCGTGGATCGTGCGACAGGAATCAAGGAAGAATGCGCGATCGAGAATCTTTGGAAAAAGATCGATGAAATCTTTGCATAAGTTCGGATTCTGTTCCGAACTTTTTTTGAAAGTACAGCCTTCAAAACGGGGACAAAGTCCTGGCTGGAAACGTTTACAAACGTTCTTATGAATTTACTTTTATTTCTACTTAGGTTAAAATAGCTATATTAGGAGGATTTTAGATGGAAAAGAAAATCAGTATCAGCAATACACAGGTGATTTTGAATTACAACAAGGCTTATCCAAAAGATCGTCAGGAGCTTTTGGCCAGTAAGACCTTAAAAGTCTTTTTGCAGTATTTTATTTCCTTACAAAAGGAAAAGAATCAAGACATTTATAGATATTTAACACAAGATGGAAAATATGATTCTGAAACGGCAACGGAAGAATTCAGTCATTTCCTTCGTTTGTTATCGGTGTTCCAGCTTGATGAGATCCGCAACGACTATGCTTTGGATGAAGAAGGATTGTTGGATACGATCGAAGAGTTTTATAAGAGCTGGCGTCAGCTTCAGCGTTTTGCGTTCATGTCCAGTGAGGCTCGTGACGGTTTTGGGGTCAACACATTAGTGGCCATGGATTCTCAGCTGAACAGTTTGTTCTTGAGAACGTATCGTTTATTCGAAGAACGCGCAATGCATCGCCGAAACGTAGTATACCGTCAGGTACAGGCAGGAACCAATGCTTGTTTCTCTGTTCATCATCATCGCAATCTTTGGGATCCTCAATATGAAAAATTGATGGATATCCCGGTGATTGATACCGTGATGTTGCGCACACCGATGATCCTGCACCCGAAATCCAGTAAAAGAGAAGGTGTGATCAATGAGATTCATGAAAACCCTATGAATTATTTTGCGGGCGATTCAGAAGACTGGTTCTGCTTCCCATGCCGTGTCGGAAAACTGTTATGTTTTGTTTATTTTAATTCAAAATATATCGCTTCTGCTTTAAGTATGGCGAACTTATTTGAATTGGCGACGCGCGAAGAATCCGAAGGAAAACCAGATTTGATCTGTATCTATGGAAACCCGGATGATCGAAACGAGACACAGTTCTACCACGATGAAGCCAATGATATCTGGGTCGGATGCATCAGTGATCATCCAAGAGTGGAATATTTTGGATATTTGAAGAAGATGTGTTTGACTTTGCATAACTTGGCGATGATGAATCGCGGATGGCTGCCGATCCACGGTGCTTTTGTGAACATCACATTACACGATGGCCGTAAAAAAGGCATCATGTTGATGGGTGATTCTGGTGCTGGTAAATCGGAATCGATCGAAGCCTTGAAAGCGGCCGGTAAAGATTTGATTCGCGATATTGAAGTTGTCTTTGATGATATGGGTACGATTCATATTGAAGACGGCGTTCCTTATGGACAGGGAACGGAGATCGGAGCCTTTATTCGTCTGGATGACTTGGATCCGGGAACGCCTTATCGTGATATGGACCGTTCTGTGATCATGGGGCCGGAAAATCCGAATGCCCGGATGGTTGTGCCAGCCAGTCCATACCGTGTTGTCGTTCACAACCATAAGATCGATCTGTTTGCTTATGCGAACAATTACACCAATGAATTCGGCTTGAAGCAGCTCCCGATCGAAGAAGTCAAAGAAACTTGTAAATTGGGCAAACGTATGGCTCTGGGAACGACCCAGGAAGTGGGAATCTCGACAACTTATTTTGCGAACCCGTTTGGTCCTATGCAGAAACAAGAATTATGTGAACCTTTGATTGATAAGATGTTCCAATGCATGAAAGACAACGGCATCTTTGTCGGGGAAATCTATACTCATTTGGGATTTGATCGTTCCAGCCGTGAAGGATTAGATGTGGCCGCTAAAGAATTATTAGACTTTATTATGAAATAGAGGAGATGATATCATGTTTAATGATTATCAAACAACTTTTTACTCACAAGATACAGTTCGCAAGTCGGTTTTAAACAGCTATGTTTGGATGGCATTGGGTCTGCTCGTTACCGGCGCGGTATCGTTTGGCTTATATGTCACTGGACTGTTCTTTACTTTATTGGCTTCTCCCTTTGTGATGTTGGCCTTGATCATTGCGCAGTTCGGTATTGTCATTGCTTTTTCATCCGCGTTAGCTCGTAATACGAGTGCCGGGACGATGAAAATCCTGTTCTTGGCCTATGCCATCATTTTGGGGATTACGATGACTTCGATCTTCTATTCCTATCCTTTGGGTGTGATTGGAGTGGCTTTCTTTGTTTCGGCGCTCTTCTTTGGCTGTCTGGTGATTATGGGAATCACAACCAAAAAAGATATGACGCGTATTGGCATGATCTGTATGGCTGGCTTATTTGCCATGATCATTTCACAGCCGATTCTCTGGCTGCTTGGATTTGGTCCGATGACTCGGATGTTCAGTCTGCTGGGGCTTGTGATCTTTGCCGGATTGACAATCTGGGATGTTCAAAGAATGCATAAGATCATGACATTAGAAGATGGAACGATCGTTTTGCGTGAAAAGTTATCCATTTATTTCGCTTTAGAATTGTATTTGGATTTTATCAATATCTTCTTATATATCCTGCGTTTGGTGGGAATGGGAAGCAGCCGCGATTAAGTCCTTGGTCCTTAGAGAAATCTAAGGACTTTTTTTTTTGAAAAAAAGAAGGAGATCATCTCCTTCGAAGGTTTTCCATATATGTTTTCAAATTGGCATCTTTGGTGATCACCGGTTCGATCTTGCCGGTCTTGCTGGTGGCGACCACACAGACGCCGGGGCCATGGCCGCTGGTAAAGGAATCGCTGTGAACGATGACGCCGATGCTGATGCTGCCTTTGAGATAGTGCGGACCGTATTCATTATCATGATCGAGAATGGCCACAAAATCACCAAAGCGAAGATCATTGATCCCGTATGCTTTGTTGGCTTCTTTGTCTTGGGTCATGATATCGTAATCGCCTTCCATCATCGTGCTGGAGCCAAGCCCTGATCCCATCAGAAAACTAGGAATCACCGTAACAACGGGGAATGTGATCGTGTCTCCCTTTTCTTCGATTGGAAGGGCTTCAAACAGATCCGGGTCGATATTCATGATATAGATTTCAGGATGGTCTAACAGTTTCATGCCTTGGCCATACGCTTTGACCAAGATCGTTTCATTGCCATCCATTTCTTCTAAGATCGATTTGTCAAAACAGATCATGGTATGATCGATCCCGCCGTGGGTCCCGCTGACATAGCCGATTTCTCCTTTTTTGGGACCATTGATGATCCGGGCCTCATTTCCGACACAGGCAAAGGTTTCCAGTGCGTGGTTTTCACCGTTGCTGGGGTTTGCCAAAGAAATGCCCGGTTCCACGTGGTCGCCGGCCAATCCCATACAAGGATCGCCGATTGCATGAGAGTAAGTGATCCCGCCGGTTCCGATCGGCATACGGCCTTTTCCGTCGAATCCGACACGATATCCTTTCATCCTTGGGTGGTCTACTTGTCCTTGTACGGCAATTTTAACTAATTTGTCTCTATTGAGTTTCATATTTGTTCCTCCTTTGTCTGACGATCTCAAAACTGATGGCACTGCATACACTGGCAGTGTCTAGGGCATATCGAAATTCGCGCCCATAATCTAAGACAAGATTTTGATCGGAATTTTCGATCAAGGTGGCCTTTAGACCACGCAAGGCACCGCCGATTGCTAAACAAAACGTTTCGGGAAACGCAAAATCATATACACTCTTTGCCTGGTCGCGATGGGCGATCACTAAAGGGATCTGATGGGTTTTGAGATAGTTTACGAGTTCTTCTTCGTTCTCGATCCAATAAATCGGTATGCGCTCAAAAGCACCAGCACTGGCTTTTAGGATTGTGGGTTCGGCATAGGACCAGTCGCGTTGTTTTAAGATCAGGGCTTCGCAGCCGCTCGCATACAGTGTGCGGGCAATACTGCCTAAATTGTATGGATCTTCCACCCCGTCGATCATACACAGATATCCTGTTAATTTCTGGGCAGGCAAAGGATGGTGTGTTCGCGGATACGCTTCGATCAAGATCCCGCCGTGGCTTTTTGAATTTGCCAAGGCATCAATTTGTTCTCTTGGCCAAGCCTTGACGACAATCTGTTCCTTGGCGGCCAGTGCTTTGAGATAGCCGATGTCTTTGGAGCGTTTGTCTTTTTGGATGATCAGTGTTTTGATTTTTCTTTGTTTGCTTTCCATCAAGGCTTTTGCCGAGATCTGTCCTTCAAAAATCATTTCCATGCTTCTTATTATAAAGCCTTTCCCAAATACTTTCCATATGATAGAATCTTTTGTGTTAGTAGGTGGAATTGTTAATGCATTTTGAAATTACAGAAGAAATGAAAAAGAAGATCTTTGTTTATGCGGGATCGCTATCGATTGCTGTTGCGATTGCTGCGTTCTTTTTCTATTTTGATCGTGTGATCGATATTCTTCAATTTTTGCTTTCGATCGGATTTCCGTTCTTTTTGGGGATCTTTCTAGCTTTTCTTTTACATAAGCCCAGCCGATGGTTTGAAAAGAAGCTGTTTGGCTCGTTTAAGTTTAGTTCCAAGAAGAAACGACTGTTATCGATCATAATCTCTTTTATCTTATTCTTGTGCTTGATCGCATTGTTCTTTGGAACGATCATTCCGAGTCTGATTGATTCCGCCATGCAGTTTTCGGATAATTTTACAGCTTATTGGGATCGCCTGGTGACGTATGTGATCAGTCTGGGATCCAGCTGGAATGTCTCGGTATCGAGTATTGAAAAAGCTTTGAATGAAACGGATGTGTTGAATACCATCACAACGACTTTGACGAAATATCTGCCGGAGATTGCCAACTATTCGTATAATCTGATTCGCCTGGTCATTAATTTGATCCTTGCGTTTGTTAGCGCCTTCTATATTTTATTAGATAAAGAAAGCTTGACAATGGGACTCAAAGAATTAAATTATGCTTTATTTGATAAGACCACAGCCAATTTCATCACGGCTTGGACAGAAGATGCCAAACTTGTCTTTGAAAAATATATCGTCGGAAGTATCATTGATTCTTCCATCATTGGGGTATCTTGTTATATCGGGGTATCTCTATTGCAGATTCCTTATGCTCCGATGATTGGATTTGTGGTCGGCATCACGAATGTGATTCCTGTCTTTGGACCTTTTATCGGCGCAATTCCGGTGATCGTACTGCTGTTATTGATCGATCCGTTCTATGCTCTGGTCTTTGCGATCTTTATCTTAGTTTTACAGCAGATCGACGGCAATGTTTTAAAACCAATTGTTTTAGGGGATCAGTTAGGAATCTCCGGATTCTGGATCCTGTTCTCCGTTACGATTGGCGGCGGTCTGGCCGGTGTTGTCGGTATGTTTTTGGGTGTGCCGGTCTTTGCGTTGATCTATGCGGGCGTTCGAGATTTTTCTAAAGCGCGCCTGGAGAAGAAAAAAATTAAAGTGACTGAAAAAAAGGGAACGATTTCTTAAAAGATCCGTATCGGGATCTTTTTTTGCGTATGACTGGAAAATATTTTTTGGAGAAGTATAATGAATAATCAGGTGACAGAATGAATTTTATTTATCATGGAATCGAACATACTTTTCAAGATACATGGATGATGTTTCCGTTTTTGCTTGTTACATATCTGATCTTGGAAGTATTTGAAAGAAAACAAAAGAATACAGATGAAAAAGTCTTTTTTGGTCTGCAGAAATATGGACCCATCATCGGGGCCATCGTGGGATTGATCCCGCAATGTGGCTTCAGCATCTTGGCAGCCATGCTTTTTGTACAAAGAAATATCACGATGGGGACTTTGATCGCAGTCATGATCGCAACCAGCGATGAAGCCATTCCTATATTGTTGAGTGAGCCTGATCTATATTCGACATTAGGAATGATCCTGATTCTTAAATTTGTGATTGCCAGTGCTGTAGGGATCTTTGTCGATCGTGTCCTTTTTCCTCGTCAAAAGATCATCACATTTGAACAGATGGAAGAGGTTGAGGAAGATGACTTGGAAGAGGGAAGTGTTTCCAGTGCGTGTCCTTGTTGTTATGTCCAATATCCGATCCCGGTCAGCGCTTTTCTTCGTTCTTTGAAGATTTATGGGTTTATTTTTGTGACATCGCTTGTCTTGACTTGGATCTTAGAAGGAATTGGAGAAGAACAGCTGTCGATGATTCTTTTATCGCATTCGATCTTTCAGCCGATCCTGGCTGCTTTATTTGGATTTATTCCGAATTGTGCCGCCACCGTGGTCTTGACTTCGTTATATGTTGGCGGGCAGCTGCAGTTTGGATCGCTTTTGGCGGGACTGATCACCAATGCCGGCTTAGGACTTGTGGTCTTATTTCGCTATCAGGAGCATAAACGAAATATACTTTGGGTGATCTTGATCTTATGGATCACGGCCATTTTATTTGGAATGCTTTTTTATGGTTGGGGGGTTCTCTAGATGTTTCATGTCTTTTTACACGATTTTCAGGAAAGTCCGGCTTTTTGGGATCCGGTCTTAGAGGTGATGCAAGATAAAGCTCGCTGCAGCATTCCCTCTCTTTCTTCTTGGTTAGACAAAGATCACGCTAGTTATGAAGAACTGCTTCAAGGCTTGATTCGACACTGTGCTTCGTATGCAGAACCTTTCGATCTTTGCGGCCAAGGGTATGGGGCCATGCTGGCACTGGATCTGGCGGCTCAGGATCCCAAGCGGATCCGAAATTTAGTGTTGATTGAACCTTCGATTCCTACGTCGAAACGTTTTCAGAAAGCACAACAGCGGTTAGCCCATTTGGTACCTTCAAAAGTGTTTGATCAAATGCCGATTTCGAAAAAGATGTATTTGGATCTGATGGCATCGCTTCCTAATGAGATGAAGAGAATAGATGCCATCACTTGTCCAACCTGGATCGTCTTAGGGGCCCAGGACAAGATCCATCAACAGGCATCGCAATGGATCAAAGAAGCGGTACCATCTGCCCAATTCCAATATATACCCGATGCGATCCATGATGTGGTTTATCATCATGCTGAAGCAGTAGGGAACCTTTTGAAAGAAATCTATCAGATATAAAAAAAACTCGGTTGCCCGAGTTTTCTTTTTGAATGGTGGGGACGGTGGGACTTGAACCCACACGGGATTAACTCCCAACGGATTTTAAGTCCGTTGCGTCTGCCTATTCCGCCACGACCCCATTTTTGGAGGTTCCGACCGGATTCGAACCGGTGCTCACAGAGTTGCAGTCTATTGCCTTACCACTTGGCTACGGAACCAGTGCCTAATCATTATATGAGAATTCATCTTTAAATGCAAGTTTTTTTTATCACACTCTGAGGTGGTAATTGTTGTATTATTATACAAATCTTCTATAATAAAAATTGAAGGAAGGTGCATCGGATGAGCACAAAAATGATCATCAATCTTTTGTTTGTTTTGCGGGCCGTTGGCTGGGCTTTGTCGTTCTATTGTGCTTTTGTATCCATCAAATTGATCCAATATCATCCGATACGCTATAAGCTCTTGTTTTTGATCGTTGTCAACTTGATCTATTTAGCTTTCTTTGTCATTTTCTTTGAAACTGATTTTGGCGATCCTCCCCAATCGATCCCGGTTTGGTTCTTGATCGTGTTTGCCTGCATGGTCTTGATTGCGGTGATCGTAACGGTCTTGAGGAAAAAATATCCCTATCCAGAAGATGAGGAGTGAGAGTATGCTTCGTGATTTTTTGATTTGTTCGGTCTTTATCATCCTCTACATTGGGGGAACTTGGACCGTGACCGCTATGTATCAAAACCATAAGATCTCCTGGATCTTGCGTGATCTGCTGATCTTTGTCTTGGCGTTTTGTTTGTTTGGATTTGGATTTAAAATCGTTCGCAGCTGGATGAATATCGCTCGTTGTTCTCTTTATGGACTGCTTTGGGGCGGGATCCATGTCTATGCTCTTCATTCCGATTCACCGCGGATCAAAAAAATCAAAAAAGGATTTCAAGATTTTTCCGATTCCTTGTTTCCTAAGGGATATGGAAAGAAAAAGTAAGATCGCACAAGCGGTCTTTTCTTTTGGGCGTATGGTATAATATCGGTATGTCTTATATCGATGTTTATATTGAACATAATTCTTTACAACTCAATACGACCTTTACTTATGCCTGCGAAGAACCGGTTTCGGTAGGCTGCCGTGTCCGTGTTCCTTTTGGTGCGGTTGATTTGATCGGCTTTGTCGCCAAGGTCGATGTCAAGCCGCGCATTTCTTCCATCAAAGAAGTCTTGGAAGTGATCGATAAAGAGCCTTTATTGAACGATGAACTGATGACTTTGGCCACGACAATCTCTAAACAATATGTGTGTTCAGTGATCTCGGTGTTGAAGACCATGCTTCCGCCAGCTTTAAGACCATCCAGTTCCAAAGCGAAGATCGTTTATGAAGACTGGGCGGTACTCAACGATCCTCAGGCAGATCTTACACCCAAACAAAGAGCGGCTTTAGAAAGTGTGATCGATCAGCTGCCGATGAAGGCCAGTGTCTTGCGAAAGACGATCACGCTCGCAAGGCCATTGTTTGAAAAAAAAGCTTTACGCCTGGAACAAAGAGTCAAGGAATCCAACGTAGAACTGGAATCGATCCCTGATACTTCTTTTACGTTGACCCTGGAACAAAAAAATGCCATTGAACAAATCGAAAACGGACAAAAGACGGTCTATCTGCTTCATGGTGTGACCGGTTCGGGAAAGACCGAAGTCTTTTTACAACTGGCAGAAAAGGTATTGGCCCAAGGCAAACAAGTCTTGTTTTTGGTGCCGGAGATTGGTCTGACACCGATGATGATCCAGCGGGTCAAGGCCCGTTTTCAAACGAAGATCGCGATTTATCATTCCTCTTTGAATGCACAGGAAAAATATGAACAATATCTCTTGGTCAAAAATCGGGAAGCTTCGATCGTCGTCGGGACACGAAGCAGTGTTTTTATGCCATTTTGTGATCTGGGATTGATCTTGATGGATGAAGAACACGATGGCTCCTATAAACAAGATTCTATGCCGCGCTATCATGCCCGTGATGTGATCTTGGAAAGGGCCGCTTATCATCATTGTAAAGTGGTACTTTCTTCGGCAACCCCAAGCTTGGATTCCTATGCCCGGGCATATAAAGGGGTTTATGAATTGGTGGAGCTTAAACATCGAATTTATTTAGAGATGCCCAGTATTCATCCTTTGGATCTCAAACAAGAAAAGGTGGAACAGGGGATATCTGTAACCCTCTGGAAGGCAATCGAAGAAGCTTTATCTCGCCATGAACAAGTGATCTTACTGCTGAACCGCCGAGGGTATTTGCCGGTCGTGAAGTGTACGCAGTGCAATCAGACATTCACTTGTCCCGATTGCGGGATTGCTTTAACGTATCATAAAAAAGAAGATCTGTTGATGTGTCATTGTTGCGGAAGAGTCTTTGCTTTTGATCATACTTGTCCGCAATGCCATGGCCATGAATTTTATCATATGGGAATGGGAACGGAGAAGTTGGAAGAAACGCTGAAACTTCGGTTTCCTTCTGCCAATATCCTGCGCATGGATGCGGACAGTACGCGCAAGAAAAATGCCCATGCGAAGATCTTAAAAGAGTTCCACGATCGCGGAGATATCCTTGTGGGAACCCAGATGGTTGCCAAAGGGTTGGATTTTGAACGAGTGAGTGTTGTCGGGATCTTACAAGCGGATGCGGCTTTGATGCGTATGGATTATCAAAGTGCCGAGAGAGCTTATGCGATGCTGGAGCAGGCAAGCGGGCGCTGCGGGCGCCATGAAAAAGAAGGCCATGTCTATATTCAGACTTTTGATCCGGATCATTATGTGATCAAAAGCGTGATCGATCATGATTATTATGCTTTCTTTAAAAAAGAGATGTCCTATCGTCATCTTGGAAACTATCCGCCTTATGTTTATTTATGTACGGTGATTTATATGCATAAAGACCCGTCCAAAGCGATGCAGATCGCACAGGACGCCAAAGAATTTTTGTCAGATCTTGTTGTTTTGGGCCCGATTGCGATCTCTATGCGGCAACAGAAAGCGCGAGTCCGTCTGGTCGTTAAATGCAAAGACCGATCGTTATTGAACAAACGAATCTGGGATTTAGTGCATTATCATCTGTCAAAAAAGACGACGGTGAAACAAGACATCAATATGCATCCTTTAGGTTTGGAGGAATAGTATGCGAAATTGGATCTATCAGGCACTTTGTGCCATTATTCTTGATCAAAGTTATTCCAATCTTTATCTTCGAGATCATCTCGATTCCTGTCCTAAAAAAGATCGGGCCCTGGCGACCCGCATCGTTTATGGAACGATCCAGAACTACGGATATCTGAATTATGCGATTGATCAATATGCCAAGAAGAAAGTCGATAAAAGAGTCCGCATCCTATTGGCGATGAGTCTGTATCAGCTATTCTATCTTGATAAGGTGCCGGCTTATGCGATCGTGGATGAAGCCAATCAGATCTGTCAACAGATCAGCCCCAAAAGTAAAGGGTTTGTCAATGCGATGCTTCATCGGATCCAGAAAAATCAGATCCAACTTCCGGTCGATCCTTTGGAAAGCCTGGCCATCCAGACCAGTCTACCTCTATGGCTGATTCGGATGTGGAATGCGCAATACGGGCAAGAAAGAACTACCCAGATGGCATGGGCCTCTTTGAAGGTCTTGCCGGTCTATGTTCGGAGAAATCCTTTGAAGGCCTCCCTCCAAGAGTTTGAAGAAGCGGGATGGGAAAATGTTGAAGGGGATCTCTATCGCTATCCGCAAAACGATGTGGCCCATCATCCTTTTTATCGTGAAGGAAAGATGAGCGTACAAGATCTGGGCTCGTATCAAATCGCATGCTTTGTCGATGCCCAAGCAGGAATGCATGTGTTGGATGCCTGTGCGGCTCCGGGAACTAAATCGATGGCGATGTTGGAACGCATGCAAGATCAAGGATCTTTGACCTGTCTGGATATTCATCCGCATCGAGTCAAGCTGATCCAAAATGAGATCCGTCGTTTAGGCCTCCATCAAGCGAAAGCCTTGGTTCGCGACGCCTTAGCAATCGAGGATCTGGGACTTTACGATCGGGTGTTATGCGATGTGCCTTGCAGCGGATATGGGGTCCTGGCGCGAAAGCCGGATATACGCCTTCGATTACAGTCAACGGATATGGATACTTTGATCCCGCTGCAAAAGAAGATCTTGGAATCGTGTGCGGCCCATGTCAAAGCCAAAGGGCAGATCGTCTATTCCACTTGTACGATCAATAAAAAAGAAAATGAAAAACAGATCCAGGCGTTTTTACAGAATCATCCGAATTTTTCACTGGTGGAAGAAAAGATCTTGTTTCCTAATGATCAAGCCGATGGATTCTATATGGCAAAACTTGAGAAAGAATCTTGAGGTTGTTATAATTTTTCTTGTGAATTGAGAGGGATATTATGCAAAGTCTATACGATTACGATTACGAACAGATCCAGTCCCTGGCAGAAAGCTACGGATGGAAAAAATTTCGCGGTCATCAGATCTTTCAGTGGCTTTATCGAAACCGAGTGGATTCGGTGGATGAGATGACCAATCTCAGCAAAGACACGCGGGAGATCTTAAAACGAGACTTCAGGATCTCTCCTTTAAAAATGATCCGTAAACAAGTGGCGCATGACGGAACGACCAAATTTCTGTTTGCCTTAGAAGATGGGGCTCTGGTCGAAAGTGTTTTGATGTTGTTTGATTATGGCAAGAGCATCTGTGTTACAACGCAGGTAGGCTGCAATATGGGTTGTGCTTTTTGTGCCAGCGGATTGACGAAGAAAAAAAGAAATTTGACCAGCGGCGAAATGGTGGCCCAATTTATGGCTGTCCAAAAAGAATTGGATAAGACCGGGGATCGCTTGAGTCATGTTGTCGTGATGGGGACCGGAGAGCCTTTTGATAACTATGAGAATGTCATGAATTTTTTATCTACGATCAATCATGATCGTGGTTTAGGCATCGGTTCTCGCCATATTACGATCTCAACTTGCGGCATAGCGGATCGTATCATTGATTTTGCATATGAGCATACACAATACAATCTGGCAATCAGTCTGCATGCGCCTAATAACGAGCTGCGGTCTTCTTTGATGCCGATCAATAAAGCATATCCGTTAGAGACCTTGATGAAGGCTTTGGATATTTATTGCCAGGAAAATAATCGTCGTTTGACTTTTGAATATATTTTATTAAAAGGCGTTAATGATCGCCCGGAACATGCCGCTCAGCTGGCCCGCCTTTTAAAAGGGTATAATGCCTATGTCAACTTGATTCCTTATAATGCCGTGGATGAAAAAGGATTTCAGGGAGTCAGTCATGAAGAGGCGATGGTCTTTTATGATCAGTTGATGAAAAAAGGGATCCGCTGTACGATCCGTAAAGAACATGGAAATGATATCGATGCCGCCTGCGGACAATTGCGTATCAAAGAATTGAAAAGAGGGTACGAGGAATGAAGATCTATGCGAATACCGACGTGGGAATGACTCGCAAAATCAATGAAGATGATTTTTTAGTTTTACAGAATGAAAATGACGACCTGCTGGCTATGGTCTGTGATGGGATCGGGGGTGCAGCTGCCGGCGAGGTGGCCAGTGCGATGGCTGTGAATACGTTTCGCAATGCATTTTTGAATGTTGAAGCTTTTGAAAATGATGGCCAAGCTTTATCCTGGATCCGCGAGACGATGGATCTGGCCAATGACAGGATCTACCAACAAAGCATGCTGAGTCGTCGGGAACGCGGTATGGGAACAACGTGTGTAGGAACACTGATCACCCAGCAGCATACTTATATTTTCAATGTGGGGGACTCTCGTTTATATGCCCAGTATTCCGATGGATTGATCCAGATGACGGAAGATCACAGTGTGATCGCTAAATTGATCAAAGAAGGAAAGATCACACCAGAAGAGGCAAAACATCACGCGCAGAAGAATACATTGACCAATGCTCTAGGCGTATGGCATGTCTATCGCGTGGATACGAATAAGATTGATGAAGATTACAGACGGCTTTTGATTTGCAGTGACGGCTTACATGGGTATGTCGAATACGAAAAGATCTGTGAAGTCCTCTCGCAAAATAGTTCGTTAGAAGAAAAAGGCGATCGTTTGCTTCGGCTGAGTTTAGAAGCAGGCGGTTACGATAATTGTACGATCGTCTTGTTGGAAAAAGAGGGCGTGTAGTATGGCAATGATCAAAGAAATTGCCAATCGGTATCAGATTCTGTCCTTGATCGGGCAAGGCGGGATGGCCGATGTCTACCGTGCCAAAGATAAGATCCTGGATCGGGTGGTTGCCATCAAGGTGCTGCGATCCAAACTATCGGAAGATCCGATGGTCCTGGTTCGCTTTCAGCGAGAAGCCAGTGCTGCCAGTCGTCTTTCGCATCCGAATGTCGTGGATATTTATGATGTCGGCGAATACGAAGGGATGCATTATATCGTCATGGAATATGTCCGGGGACGAACTTTAAAACAATTGATCATGCAGCGCGGCGCCCTGAACTTTACGGAAGCTTTGGACATTATGAAACAATTGGTGGGTGCGGTGATCGCGGCGCATCAGAAAAATATCATCCACCGCGATATCAAACCGCAAAATGTATTGATCAAAGATGACGGAACGATCAAGATCACGGATTTTGGGATTGCCGTGGCCAGTGATTCGGTACAATTGACCTTGAACAATGCGGTCATGGGCTCAGCTCACTATTTGGCTCCGGAAACAGCTCAAGGCAAGGAACCGACCGAACAAGTGGATATTTACTCTTTAGGAATCGTTTTTTATGAATTGTTGACAGGAACCGTCCCTTTCAAAGGACAGACACCTACGGAGATTGCGATCCAGCATCTTCGGGTTTCGATGCCTTATGTGCGTGATTTTAATCCGAGCATTCCGCAGTCTGTTGAGAATATCATCTTAAAAGCGACCGCAAAAGATCCTCTAGAACGATATGCCCATGCCTCGGATATGCTCTATGATCTTGAACATTGCCGTGATCGGGATCAAAGAGGCGTTGGACGTCTCCAGCTGAAGAATCCTTCGACCCAAGAATCTCAAACCGGTCCTTCAAAATCAAAAACTGGAAAAGAAGATAAAGAAAGAAAGCATTCTTCGAAAACGTTTGGGGTGCTGGCGGGGATCTGTGTTGCCCTGATTGTTTGTCTCAGCGCTTTCTTTGTCCTGTCTTTGAGCGGAACAATTTCTTTGGGCGGCTTATTTGGACAGTACACGATTCCGGATGTTGTTGAGATGAGTGAAGAGGAAGCGAAAGAAACACTGGTGGAAGCAGGATTCACTCAAGACCAGATCAAAGTCGAGAAAGAAGCCAGCGATTCGGTGGAAGTTGATCATGTGATCTCCGTCAGTCCGGAAGAAGGCCAAAAAGCCAGTCAAGAAGACTCCATCATTTTAACGATTTGTAAAGGACCGACCTATTTGATCCAAGACTACACGGGACAGTATCTTTCGGATATCGAAGCTCAGTTTAAAGAAGAAGGGCTCCATATTCAAATCAAGGTGGAAGAAAAGGCGATGGCCAATACCAATCCTGGATATATCCTCGAACAAAAAGGTTTAAAAGTAGGAGATCGAATCGATCCGGATGAAGAAACAACGATCACTTTTGTGGTGGCTGCGTATCCGTCAATCGAAATCACCGCAGATTTGATTGGCCGTAATTATGATGAAGTTTATGAAGAACTCAATGCGATGGGAATTGCTGTTGCGCGTTCGGGTTCGGGTTCAACGATCGTCGATGTATCGCCATCGATCGGAACCACTTATGTACAGGAAGGGTCAGACAGCTATATCACGCTGTATACAGAATAGATGGAAAAGGGAAGAATTATTAAAATTATATCCAATCAATATACGATCCAGTTAGAAGATCAATCGGTGATCGCCAAGCCGCGCGGAAAACTGCGCTTGGATAAGGCGCCCGTGGTTGGTGATTTTGTACAAGTTGAAAAGGTGGAGGATGCTTATCGGATCCACTCGATCGAGCCAAGAAAAAATCGACTCCTCAGACCAGCTATTGCCAATGTGGATCAGGCGTTGATCGTAACGAGTCTGAAGGATCCTGATTTTTCGGTTCATCTTCTCAATCGTCTGATTCTTTTAGTGTCTTTGGCCCATGTTGAGCCGATCATCGTGATCACGAAACAAGATCTGATTGAGGATATTCATTTGGTCCAGAAAGATTTGGAATGGTATAAAAAAGCTGGCTATACGGTGCTGACAACATGGCCCGGAAGTGATGATCAGGAACTTTGTCAGGTGATCGATGGCAAGGTCAGTGTGTTATGTGGACAAAGCGGAGCAGGAAAAAGTTCTTTATTGAATCGCTTAGACCCTTCGTTTCAGCTGCAGACGCAGGCGATCTCAAAGGCATTGGGGCGCGGCCGGCATACAACTCGGTTTTGTGAGCTGCATCGCGTAGCCAATGGGCTGGTAGCGGACACGCCAGGCTTTTCCAGTCTAGATTTTTCACGAATGGATCTTAAAGATTTAGATCAGTGTATCAAAGATTTTGCCCCTTATCTTCACCAGTGTCGATTTAATGACTGCCGGCATATCCACGAACCGGATTGTGCGATCCGGGAAGCCTTGGCACAAGGAAAAATCAATCCTTCGATGTACGAAGATTATATACAGATTGTGAAAGGAGAATCTCAATGAATGAACGAATCATCGCCCCTTCCGTATTGTCTTTAGATTATTCCGATACAAAGGCTCAATTGGAAGCTTTGAATCAAAGTCGGGCGCAATGGCTGCATTTTGATGTGATGGACGGCCATTTTGTCCCGAACATTACCTTTGGACCGGATATATTAAAAGGATTTAAGAAAATCGCAAATCAATTGATGGATGTGCATTTGATGGTCAGTGATCCAGAAATGTATGCACCGATCTTTATCAATGCGGGTGCTCAGTGTGTTACTTTTCATACCGAAGCGCTGGATAATGATCTCGATCGTATTCAGGCACTGCTGGCAAAGATTCGTTCGCTAGGATGTCTTTGTGGTTTTGTGGTCAAACCCAATACTCCGATTGAACTCTTCGAATCGCTTTTAGATCAAGTGGATCTTGTCTTGATCATGAGCGTGGAACCTGGATTTGGGGGACAGTCGTTTATGGAAGGGATGTTGGAGAAAGTGCGCTGGCTCGATCAGATGCGCAAGGAAAAAAACTTGTCGTATCGAATTGAGATCGATGGCGGCATCAACGGGGAGACGTTCTCAAAAGCCGTGGAAGCGGGTTGTGATACTTTAGTGGCCGGCAGTTATGTCTTTAAAGGAAATATCCCGGAAAAGGTAGAAAGTCTTTTACGATGAGACCTGCTGTTTTAGTCACGCCGTTAGCACAAAAGATCCCGAAGATCGAAAACGCTGATTATATCGGCATCGATGCCGGTTGTTTGCGAATCTTGGAAGCGGGGTTAAAACTATCCTATGGAATTGGTGATTTTGATTCTATGGATCGCGATACGCTTGCATCTTTAAAAAAACAGACCTCCCTTCAGATCCATCCGGTAAAAAAGGATGAGACCGATAGCGAGCTGGCCTTATCCATTGCCCGGCAGGGAGGTTTTTCGCCTTTGATCTTAGTGGGAGCATTGGGCGGACGAATCGATCATAGCTTGGCAAATATTCGTCTTTTGATGTACCGATATGATGATTTGATCCTCTGGGAAGAAGATCAGCGCGTCTTTGTGCTTTTGGAAGGGGAACATGTTTTATCGAATGAATTCAAACACGTTTCTTTTTTGGCAATCGAAGACAGTATTTTGAGCTTAGAAGGATTTTTATATCCTTTGTCGCATGCTGCCTTACATGTACAAGATATTTATACGACTTCCAATACGATCCAAGAAAAACAGGGAATCGTAACGGTAAAGAAAGGAAAACTTTTGTGTATCCTGACAAATCGCACATAAATTGGGATGAACTGATCCTGGATATGCTTCTGGGTCTTTTGATGGTCATCCTTGGCTTCTTGATGTTCGTGGTACCGCAATGGATCTATCATGTCTTTATCGATCTGATCTTGGTTGTGGTGGCGGCGCAGGCCTTATTGTTGGGGGTCCGCTTTGTGCGCCAGAAACAGAAGATCGATATGGTGATGGCTTTGGTCACCTTTGTGTTCTTTTGTATCTTATACAATCATCAAAGTTTTCCTCAGATCTTATTTCAGATTATTTTTGGGATCTATTGTCTTGTCAGCGCTTTGGCCAGTTTGATCCAGCTATTGATCAACATCTATAACCAAGTCAAAGGAAAGATCTTTTTGTTGATCTGCACCTTTTTTTATATGGGGATCGGAATCATCCTGATTCTTTCGCGGGAAGAACTTAAGGGCTTGATACGCGCTTTTGGGATCTATTTGATCCTCTTAGGATTTCGGGCTCTTTCGGATGCCAGCCAATGTGTCAATCCTTTGACGAAGGTCGAATGGAAGCGCAAAGTTCGATTGACCTTTCCGGCTTTGCTTTGTGCCTTTTTTCCAGATTGGGCCCTGAATGCGATCAATTCGCTTTTAGAGGCGGGGCAGCCTGTCGAGTGGGAACAAAAAGAGGGGAAGGTTTCGACGGATCTTCGAGTTTTTGTCCATGTAGGTCCTTACGGCCTGCAAAAAGTAGGGCATATTTGTTTTGCTTATCGGGATATCGTCTATAGTTATGGGAATTATGATCGTGACTCTTTTCGCTTCAATCAGACTATTGGCGATGGTGTTTTATTTCGGGCGCCGGTGCAAGATTATATTCCGAATGCCATGGAAGTGGAAAACAACACGATCTTTGAATATGGGATTGCCTTGTCTGAATCGCAAAAAGAAGTGTTGGAAGCGGAGTTAAAAACCTTAGAGACCAACTTGGAACGCTGGTACTGCCTGATCGAACAAGAACGAGGATATGATCATCTTTTAGACTATCAAGAGGATTATCCGTCTCGATTGCATGCGAAGACGGGTGCAAAACTCTATAAATTTAAATCGGGCAAGTTTAAATCGTATTGGGCATTGGGAGATAATTGTGCGGTCTTTACCGATCGGATGTTAGGTTGTCTGGGAGCGGATATCTTAAGCATGCGTGGCATTATCTCACCGGGCACGTATCTGGATTGGCTCCAGAAAGAATTTATGAAACGCAACAGTCCTGTGGTTTCTCGAACACTGCATGTTCGTTCCTAAAACAAAAAAAGACTTCTTTCGAAGTCGTTTTTTTGTTTGTATTGTCCTTTCGCTATTAGATAGCGCCTTGTTTTTTTAGTGTTCTTAATGCACGCGCACTCACACGAACTGTCTGAGGTTTTCCGTCGATTTCAATGCGAACCTTCTGCAGGTTGACATTCCATTTACGACGAGTTGCACGCATAGAGTGAGAACGTTTATTTCCAGTTAAAGGACCTCTACCGGATACTGCACATACTTTTGACATGTCGTTGTCCTCCTTTTTCCTTTCCTTTTGCGAAATTGCTTATTTATGATAACATTCCCAACACCCTTTTTCAAGAGGAAATTTCATTGTTTTTGAAAGGAAGGGCATGCTATAATGGACTGCAGAATGGAGAGATCATTATGGATTTTTCAGAGATTTGGATCTATGTCTTCGGCTTTCTTTGCGCTTTGATCCTCATGCTGATCTTGATGCCGGGATTTATTCGGTATCTGCATAAGATCAAGTTTGGTCAGACTGAACGCGAAGAAGGCTTGGAGAGTCATAAAGTAAAAAACGGCACCCCCACTATGGGCGGAATCGCATTTATTGTTGTTCCGGTTCTTTTATATGGACTGGCCAGCTTGTTTTCGATCGTATCCTTTGATATGGATATGCTGATTGTTTTATTGGCTTTCGTCGGCTATGGCCTGATTGGCTTTGTCGATGACTATATCATTGTTGTCAAAAAGGATAATACAGGGCTGAAACCAAGCATGAAATTTTTGATGCAGAGTGTATTAGCCATCGTCTTTTATCTGATGTATGTATCGCATCATGAAACAACATTATGGATTCCGTTATTGAATGTCTCCTTTGATATCGGCTTCTTGTATTTCTTTTTGATCTTTTTTATGTTTACGGCTGAAACCAATGCCGTCAATCTGACCGACGGTTTAGATGGGTTATGTGCAGGGCAAATGATCATCGCCTTGATTCCTTTTGGAATTTTTTCCTGGCTTGCCGGTCTGCAGAATCTGGTTTTCTTCCTGGTTCTGGTGATGGGGGCTTTATTCGGGTATCTGTATTTTAATAAACATCCTGCCAAGATCTTTATGGGGGATACCGGATCATTAGCTTTAGGAGGCTTATTGGCTGGTGTGGCCATGATCTTAAAACAAGAAATCTTATTGATCTTGATCGGTTTTGTCTTTGTCATGGAAGTATTAAGTGTTGTGATCCAGGTGACGTATTATAAACGGACCAAAAAACGAATCTTCAAGATGTCGCCCTTACATCATCACTTTGAATTGTCCGGCTGGAGCGAGACCCAAGTCGTGCACCGGTTCTGGCTGGCCGGCATCGTGTTTGCGCTGATTGGACTATGGATGGGAGTGCATTGATCATGGAAAATGTTTTAGTGATCGGAGCGGCTCGCTCAGGGGTGGCTGTCAGCCGTCTGTTGGTGAAAATGGGGTATCACGTCTTGTTGACGGATCAAAAAGAGATTCCACAGAAAGGTGATCTGGAATCTTTAGGAATCGAAGTTTATGACAAAGGACATCCGGAGTTTTTAAAAGAAAAAGAATATGCTTTTTTGGTCAAAAATCCGGGAATTCCTTATACGGCTCCTTTTGTTGCTTATTTTGTTGAGAAAAAAGTTCCCATCTACACGGAGATCGAAATTGCTTATCGGGCTCGTAAAGACTTCTCTTATGCGGCTGTGACAGGAACTGATGGAAAGACGACCGTCACGACCTTGCTTTATGAGATGCTTAAAAGTGAAAAGCCGGCTTTAGTTGCTGGAAATATCGGTACGCCGCTGAGTGAATGTGCTTTAACGGCTAAAGAACAAGAGTATGCAGTAGCCTTAGAACTCAGCAATTTCCAGCTTTTGGGGATTGATACCTTTGCACCGACGGTTTCTACAGTTACGAATCTGGCGCCGGATCATTTAGATTATATGGATTCTTTAGAATCTTATTATGCATCAAAAATGAAGATCTATGAAAACTGTGATCCGCAGGCTTGGTTTATTCGCAATGTCGATGATCCTAACATCGTTCATTTTGCTCAGAACATTCCTTGCAAGGTCATTGATTTTTCGCTGATCCGCAAAGATGTGGATCTATATAAAGATGATACGTATGCTTATCTTCACGACCAGATCTTGTTTAAACTGTCGGATTTAAAGATCGTTGGCGATTTCAATGTGGGCAATGCGATGATGGCAGCTTGTATGGCTTATCGTATGGGAATCTCTTTAGAGGCTATTCAGCGCGTGATCGCATCTTTTCACGGAGTAGAGCATCGAATCGAATATGTGGCTACGATTCGCGGCGTTCGAATCTATAACGACTCAAAGGCAACCAATACCCATGCTGCGTGTGCAGCCTTGAGCGCTTTTGACAAAGACGTGATCTTATTGTGCGGCGGAAAAGATAAACACATTTCTTTTGATGATCTCAAACAGTTTGATTCCAAAATCAAACACTGTTTCTCGTTTGGACAGACGCAAGATGCCTTTCAATCGATCTTTACGCATCAGACATCCTGTCAGACCATGGAGAATGCATTAAAACAGGCATTCGCCTGTGCCAATCCAGGGGATGTGATCTTGTTGAGTCCTGCTTGTTCAAGTTTTGACCAATTCAAAAATTTTGAAGTTCGAGGAGAGATCTTCAAAGACCTAGTGCAAAAATTAGGAGGAGAAACGAAATGAGTTTTTTGTTCGATCTATTGAAATCGATCTTGTTTGGCATCGTCCAAGGAATCACCGAATGGCTTCCTATTAGTTCTACCGGCCATTTGATCTTACTAGACAGCATCATGCCTTTGGAACCGGATGCTTTCTTTGAGGTTTTCAAAGTGGTGATCCAGTTTGGCAGTATTCTTGCGGTACTGGTCCTGTATTATCACCGTTTGAATCCTTGGAGCAAGAAAAAATCGCCGGCAAAAAGAAGACAAACTTTCAATCTTTGGAAAAAAGTGATCGTTGGTGTAATCCCGGCCGGGATCTTGGGTCTTTTGTTCGATAACATCATCGAAGATTACTTAAGTGCTTATTTTATCATCGCGATTGCCTTGATTGCTTACGGGGTGATCTACATCATTGTAGAAAAACATCCAAAAAGGCCTACGATCGTCAATTTGGATCAGCTGGATTATAAAACAAGCTTCCAGATTGGATGCTTTCAATGTTTGGCTCTGATCCCGGGGACTTCGCGCTCTGGATCTACGATCTTGGGAGGTCTTTATTCCGGATGCTCAAGAACGGTAGCCAGTGAGTTTTCGTTCTTTATCGCGATTCCTGTCATGTTGGGAGCCAGCGGTTTAAAAGTTGTCAAATATTTTATGGAGACGGGCTTTTTCTCATTTAGCCAGTTGATCATTTTGCTGTTGGGAACTTTTATTAGTTTTGTCGTCTCTTTGTTTGCGATTCGCGGTTTATTGAGCTATGTCAAGAAACATGATTTCACGATCTTTGGCTGGTATCGTATCGCCCTAGGGATCTTAGTGATTTTATTCTTCTATATATTATAAAAAGAGAGTTGTGTAGATTGATGATTTTCTACACAACTCTTTTTAGATGTTGAAGCCGATTTTTCGATAGACTTTTTGGATTTTTTTATCAGCGATCCGGCTGGCTTTTTGAGCACCTTGTGCCAAGACCTCATCCACGATCTTTTTGTCGAGGACTTCTTGATAACGGGCTTGCAGATCGGTCAAGAAATCAAAGACGGTTTGACCAATTTCTTGTTTGAGTTCTCCATATCCTTTTCCTTGGTAACGAGCAACAATACTTTCAATCGGTTCTTTCGATAAAACCGATTGGATTGTCAACAAGTTGGCAAGACCCGGCTGATTTTCAGGATCGTATTGAATGATTCCCAGAGAATCAGTAACGGCTGACAAGATTTTTTTGCGGGCCAGATGAGGATCATCCAAAAGATCAATCGTTCCTTTTGGATTCGTTTCTGATTTTGACATTTTTTTCGTTGGATCTTGTAAAGAATAGATTTTTTGACCAACGGTTGTCATTTTTGGTTCCGGAATGGTGAAGGTATCCGAATAGCGGTTGTTGAAACGTTCTGCCAAGTTCCGTGCGAGTTCCACGTGCTGTTTTTGATCGATGCCTACCGGAACATATTTCGGATCATACAGTAAGATATCTGCGGCCATCAGGCAAGGGTAGGTAAACAGTCCAGCAGTGATCCCGGTTTCCTGTTTGGCAACCTTGTCTTTGTACTGTGTCATGCGCTGAAGTTCACCCATGTAACTCATGCAGGTCATGACCCATCCTAATTTCGCATGAGCGGCGACATCGCTTTGAAGAAAGATCGTGACTTTTTCCGGATCCAGACCGCTGGCAAGATATAAAGCAATCAGATCTTTTGTGTTCTTTCTTAGCTCTTTTGCCTCGATTGGAATCGTGATCGCATGTTGATTGGCGATAAAGATATAGAGTTCGTATTCATCCTGAAATTGGACGAACTGCGAAATTGCTCCGATATAATTTCCCAGGGTCAAGCGTCCGGTCGGCTTGATCCCGCTTAACATTCTTTCCATAAATAACCCTCCAGAGTACGGCTTTTATTTTACATCAAATAACGGGGAAAACCAATGGTATTTTCAAAGCATAGTGTTATAATAGGGATACGGAAACGGAGGGATGACTATGGTGATCATTTACACTTCGCCTGGTTGTGCCAGCTGCCGCAAAGCAAAACAATGGCTTAAAGACAACCAAATTGAATTTGTCGAAAAAAATATTTTTACCACTTTGTTGAATGAAGAAGAGATCAAATATATTCTTTCTCGCTGTGAAAATGGAACAGAGGATATCATCTCTGTTCGTTCCAAGGCTTTTCAATCGTTAAAAGAAGACATCAACGACTTGAGCATGAATGAACTGGTGACCTTGATCCAAAAGAATCCATCCATCTTAAAACGCCCGATCATGTTGTCAAAGCGAAGTCTTGTCGTTGGCTATGACGATGATGAGATCACTGCGATGATGCCTGCTAAACTGCGACCAATCGTCGAAAACTCCTGCAATCCGTCTTGTCCTAACTATACGGTCTGCGGAAGTATTCGTCTTCCGGAATCGGAAATCCCGGCTTAAAACGACCTTGTGTCGTTTTTTTTGTATACTGTAATTAATGAAGGAGAAAGGTATACTATCTATAAATTGGAATTTGGAGAAATATAAATGAAACAAACAACAAAAAATGCGGGAACAGGTATGGCAATAGGAATGAGCATTGGTGTAGCTATGGGCTCTGCAATTGAGAGATTAGGAATACCAATGGGGCTTTGTTTTGGAATGCTGATGGGTCTTGTCATTGGAGCAAATAAGGATAAAATTGTTAATAAGCAAGTCGCTGAAAAAGGATATAAAATAAAAGTAATAGAAAAAAATGAGGGTTCTAATGAATACGGTATTACACTTGTAGATCATCAAGGAAATGAACAAACGGTTTCCATATCTGCAGCAACGATGGAAACAGAATTGTTTAAAGTGGGAGATATTGTGTTTATAGATGAGGACGGCGACATAGAACAAGCCTTTGATGAAGATGAGAGATAAGGTAAATAGGAAGTTGTGGAGGTGGGTTATGAAAATTTCAAAAATCGTATTATCCATAATAACAATACTTTTTGCTGTATTAGGATTAACAAAAGTTCTTTCATTTGACATAACAAATCCTATTATGTTTACATCACTTGCCACTCTTTTGCTATTAAGAAGTGTAGAATATAAAAACAACAGAGACAGAAGTGGTTTTGTTCTTACTTGTTTAACCGCAGTTTTTGTTTATTTTGTTGTGATTTATAAAGTTTTTATAGGATAAGCAGTTACCCATTTATCAACAAATTGAATAAAACGATAAATCCTAAATTTAACAAGAGGTTGTTCTTTATGGTTGACCGCTTTTTTTTCGTGCAAACTAAGATAAAGAAACAAATTTAACGTGAATATCATTTATTTCGATGTGTAAATGTTTTTGGATGTTTACAAAAAGTAATCTCTCGTTTTTATGGGCATGGATTTTTTTGTGTCTTTTCTATGCCAATGAAAGAAAAAGTGTTATAATATTGGAGGTTGAAAACGTTTACATTACAGACGTAAAAGAAGGAGGATTTAAATGACGAAAAAATATGTGTACCTTTTTCAAGAAGGTGACGCAAATATGCGTGAACTCCTAGGAGGAAAGGGAGCCAACCTTGCGGAAATGAGCAAGTTAGGGATGCCAGTTCCGAATGGATTTACGATCACAACAGAAGCATGTAATCAATATTATGAGGACGGCGAAAAGATCAATGATGAGATCCAAGCTGAAATCATGGAATATTTGGGAAAATTGGAAGAAGAAACAGGGAAACGTTTTGGAGATGCTCAAAATCCATTGTTAGTCTCTGTGCGTTCTGGGGCTCGTGCCAGCATGCCAGGAATGATGGATACAATCTTGAACTTGGGAATCAACGATGTTGTAGCCAAGACCATTGCCGAAAAGAGCGGCAACCCGCGTTTTGCTTATGACTCTTATCGTCGTTTTATCCAGATGTTTGCTGACGTAGTTAAAGGATTGAGCAAAAAACGCTTTGAAGAGATCATTGACGAGATCAAAGCGGAACGCGGAATCAAAGATGATTTGGAATTAACTGCAGATGATATGATGACGTTGGTAGAACGTTTCAAAGAATTCTATTTGTCGGAACTTCATGAGAACTTCCCGACTGATCCAAAAACACAGATGATGGAAGCTATCGAGGCCGTATTTAAATCATGGAATAATGAACGTGCGATCTATTATCGCCGTATGAACGATATCCCTAGTTCATGGGGAACAGCTGTTAACGTACAGATGATGGTCTTCGGAAACATGGGTGAAGATTGTGGTACTGGTGTTGCCTTTACACGTAACCCGGCTACCGGTGAAAATAAACTCTATGGTGAGTTCTTGATGAATGCCCAGGGGGAAGATGTTGTTGCTGGTGTGCGTACGCCACAAAAGATCGATCAGTTAAAAGAAATCAGTCCTACAGCTTACGATCAGTTTGTTGAGATCTGCTCTAAGCTGGAACATCATTATAAGAATATGCAGGACATGGAGTTTACGATCGAAGGCGGTAAACTATTCATGTTGCAGACACGTAACGGAAAACGTACGGCGCAGGCTGCTTTGAAAGTCGCTTGTGATATGGTAGATGAAGGCTTAGTAACGGAAGAAGAAGCACTGATGATGGTAGAACCGCAACAGCTGGATGCTTTACTACACCCGATGTTTGATCCAGATGCTTTAAAAGCCGCTACTCCAATTACTTCTGCTTTGCCGGCCAGTCCGGGTGCTGGATCAGGACAGATCGTATTCACGGCAGATGAAGCGAAAGAAGAAGCCGAAAGCGGAAAGAAAGTCATTCTTGTTCGTTTGGAAACCAGTCCAGAAGATATCGAAGGAATGGCTGTATCAGAAGGTATCTTGACAGTTCGCGGTGGTATGACCAGTCACGCAGCGGTGGTTGCCCGTGGTATGGGAGCATGCTGTGTCAGTGGAGCCGGCGATATCGAAATGCATGAAGAAGAAGGCTATTTCACCGTTGGCGGTAAAGACTATCATCGTGGCGATTGGATCTCAATCGATGGTTCTACCGGAAATGTTTATGGAGAAGCAATCAAGACCGTACCGGCAGAAATCAGCGGTAACTTTGAGCGTTTCATGGGATGGGCCGATAAAGCTCGTACATTGAAGATTCGTACCAATGCCGATACTCCGCGTGATGCTGCTCAGGCTGTAAGATTTGGTGCGGAAGGTATTGGTTTGGTTCGTACAGAACATATGTTCTTCGATGGCGACAAGATCAAAGCAATCCGTGAAATGATCGTAGCCAAAGATGAAGAACAGATGGAAGCTGCTTTAAATAAACTGGAACCAATGCAGCAAAAAGACTTCGAAGGTATTTACGAGGCCATGGAAGGTCGTCCTGTGACGATCCGTTACTTGGATCCACCTTTGCATGAATTTGTTCCGACAGATCCGGAAGACATCAAAGATCTGGCATGTGAAATGAATATTCCGGTTGCCAATCTGGAACAAGTGATCGCTTCTTTGCATGAAGTTAACCCAATGATGGGACACCGTGGAAGCCGTTTGGATGTATCCAATCCGGGTATCGGTCGTATGCAGACAGCGGCAATCATCAAAGCGGCTTTGAAGGTCAATAAAGAACATCCTGACTGGAATATCGAACCAGAGATCATGCTGCCATTGATCGGGGATATCAAAGAATTGAAGTATGTTAAGAAGATCGTGACTGAAACGGCCGATAAGATCCTGGCCGAAGCCGGTGTAGATATGAAGTATCATGTGGGTACAATGATCGAAGTACCGCGTGCTGCTTTATTAGCTGACGAGATCGCGGAAGAAGCCGAGTTCTTCTCATTTGGAACAAACGACTTGACTCAGTTGACATTCGGATTCTCTCGTGACGATGCCGGTAAATTCTTGCCTGAATACTATGATGCCAAGATCTATGAAAATGATCCATTTGCTCGTTTAGATCAAAAAGGTGTTGGTAAGCTGGTTGCGTTGGCCGCTGAATTGGGACGCAAGACTCGTCCAAATATCAAGCTAGGTATTTGTGGAGAACATGGTGGAGATCCTTCCAGCATTGAATTTGTCAATAAGCTGGGCTTGAACTATGTTTCTTGTTCACCATTCCGTGTACCGATTGCCCGCTTGGCTGCAGCTCAGGCAGCGATCAAACAAAAATAAACTTTAGGAGATGCAAGTCATCTCCTTTTTAGGTAATATTATGAAAGAAATAGAAAAAATGCGTCAGGGAAAACTCTACAATCCCTTTTTGCTGGAAGAGAATTCATGGAAAAAGATCCGTCAAACTTTGAAAGAATTTAATCAAAGCGACTATTGGATTGATTCCAAACCGTTAGAGAAGTTACGAGGCTATTTTCGCCAGTCTTATCCGGATCTTGCCCTGATTCCGCCTTTTTATTGTGATCACGGGAAAAATATTTCGATTGGGCGGCACTTTCAAGGAAATACCGGGATCGTGATCTTGGATGAAGCCCCGGTGACGATTGGGGATCATGTCTTTATGGGACCGAATGTTTCTTTATATACCGCGATCCATCCTTTCTCTTCCGCTATCCGAAACAAAGATCTGGAACTCGCCCGACCGATCGTGATTGAAGATTCCGTCTGGATCGCAGGAAATGTTGTGATCAATGGGGGCGTGACGATCAAAAAGGGAAGTGTGATTGGCTCTGGAAGCGTAGTGACGCGCGATATTCCAGAAAGCGTGTTTGCGGCCGGCAATCCTTGCCGTGTGATTCGTGAGATCGATGAAAAAGAAGAAGCAGTTTGGCAACAACTGTATAAGGAGTATATCCATGGATAATATTTTATTTGTGAATGCCTGTATTTCTGAAAGTTCCAGGACCCTTCGCTTGGCTAGATATTTACTCAATCATATCGAAGGACAACTCACCCAGCTCGAACTTCAAAACGAAGATGATCTGCTCTCTTTGGATCAAAACCAGCTCCATCAGCGCGAGAACGGGACGTATTCGACGAAGTATGCCCAACTTTTGGCATCGGCTGATATTGTCGTGGTAGCAGCCCCTTTTTATGATCTTTCATTTCCGTCGCTTTTGAAGACATTTGTAGAGATGTGCTGCGTTCAGGGAGTTGCGTTTTCTTACGATGCAATGGGTCAATGTCACAGCTTATGTCGAGCGAAGAAAGTATTTTATGTGACTACGGCCGGTGGCTCCTTTGATCCTCGTTTTGGTTATGAATACATCAAAGCGGTCTTTTCGATGTTTTTTGGCGTTGATGATTGCACTTTATTTATGGCAGAAAACTTGGACCTTTTTGATCATGACCCGGAAGCAATCCTTCAGCAGACTGAAGTAGAAATGGATACCTATTTTGAATAAGAAAATTCTGTTGATCAGTGATACTCACCGATTTTTGGATCATTTACCCCGACTTGTCAAAAAATACCGGCGGTCGGTTGATTTAATGATTCATTGCGGAGATTCCGCTTTGCCTAAAAATGATCCCATCATGTCGCAGTTTGATATTGCGGTGCGTGGAAATCATGACGAAGAAGCATACCCTGCCTATGTCAAATACGAACATATTCTGGTCACCCATGGTCATTTGTACAATGTTTACGATGGTTATGATGAATTGATCTCACTTTGTCAAAAGGAAGGGTGTTCCTTGTGCTTTCATGGACATACCCATGTCCCTACGATCAAAACAATTCAGGGAATCACATTCATCAATCCGGGCAGTACGATGGTCAATCGCGGATCTTATGAATTTGGAACTTATGCGATCGTCAATTTATTCAATGATATTCAAACGACTTTTTATCGAAGCGATACCGATGCGATCTGTTCCGATGCCATCTTATTAGAAGGCTTGCGTCAGCTTGAACTCTTTAAGCGATGGAATCAAAAGAAGTTAGAAGGAAAGTGAAATGAATGAAAAAGATGCCAAAAACTAATGCGATGCGTCAGTTGGATTCTCAAAAAATTGAATATCATGTTCATGAATATCCTCATCACGAAAAAGAAGCAGTAGAAGGCCATGAAGTAGCTATGCTGCTGCAGGAAGACCCTGCCTGTGTTTTTAAGACTCTGGTGACAAGAAGTCATGATCGCGAGATCTTAGTGTATATGATTCCTGTGAATGCCAAGCTGGATCTGAAAAAATGTGCGAAAGCAGCGAAAGTCAAAAACACGGAGATGGTTCCCGTCAAAGAGATCCAGGCGTTGACTGGCTATATTCGCGGAGGCTGTTCACCATTGGGGATGAAGAAAAAATATCGTACTTTTATTGATCAAAGCGCCCTAAATCAAAAAAACATTTATTTCAGCGGAGGCAAGATCGGTTTACAGATAGAAATGGATCCGAAAGCCTTGATCGATGTTTTTAATGTGGCGCCTTATGACTTAGTGTTTGACTAAAGTTCCTGCGGGAACTTTTTTTATATTGGGAAGAGTGTTATAATACATATGTTAGACACATGTAAAAGTGTATACGTGTGTAAAGGATAATAAAGATGAAATACGATCATACAAAAAAGACCAATCGCTTTGCGGCCCGAACACTCAAAGACTTTTCAACAACGATGTTTTCTTTACTGGAAGAAAAACCTTTTGAATCGATCACGGTATTACAGATCTGCCAGATCGCCAATTATCCCCGGGCTACGTTTTATAACTATTTTGAGGATAAATACGATTTACTGGAGTATTGTTGGAGCTTGATCAAAGACCGGATCCAACTCGATGATGCGGTGGATGTGCATCATCCGCACGAAACATTTGAACTCTTCGGCCGGTTATACGACTGTTTTAAGGAACATGAAAAACTCTTGTCGAAGATCATGGCGAATAATCCGATAGAAGGGGAGCTCTTTGCGAGTTTTACCCGTTATTTAAGTGTCAATGTTTTGCGCATTGTTGAATTACTAAACATCCAAAGCAAAATCGTTCCGCTGCCTTTGGCCGTTTCTTTTTATTCCAACACGATCCTATTGGTCTTGGAATATTGTTTCTTGGAAAAAAAGACAATTTCCAAGGAACAAGCCATGGTCTATCTTCGTTATCTTTTGATCAAGGAAAGTACACAAAAAGGAGGATCACTGTAATGTGGACAAATAAAAGTGTATTTTATCAAATCTACCCTCTGGGAGCCTTTGACTGTCCCTTTGAAAATGACGGGCAGCTCCATCACAGGCTGTTGACGGCTGAAAATTATATGCAAGATCTGAAACAGTTAGGAATCGACTGTGTTCTTTTTAACCCGTTATTTCAAAGCCATACCCATGGATACGATACGATCGATTATAAACAGGTGGACGTCCGTTTAGGCACGAATGAAGATCTGACTTCGGTGATTGACCAACTTCATCGAAATGGGATCCGTGTGATTCTGGATGCGGTCTTCAATCATGTTGGACGTGGCTTTTTTGCGTTTCAGGATGTCATCGAACATCGCGAAAATTCACCCTATGCAGATTGGTTTTATCTTAATTTCTGGGACAATAATAACTATGATGATCATTTTAGTTATCAAAATTGGGAAGGAAATAATAATTTAGTCAAATTAAACCTTCAAAACAGGGATGTTGTAGATTATTTGCTGAGCGTGGTTGATTTCTGGAAAGATCAGTTTCATATCGATGGATTGCGTTTAGATGTCGCGTATTGTTTGGATCGGGACTTTCTAAAGATCTTACGCTCGCATTGTAAGATCATGGATCCTGATTTCTTCTTGCTGGGGGAGACCTTGCATGGAGACTATAATCAATGGGTCAATGATGAAATGTTGGATTCTTGTACCAATTATGAATGTTATAAAGGGTTGTATTCGAGCTTTAATTCTTTGAATCTTTTTGAGATTCTCCATTCTTTTCACCGGCAGTTTGGCAAAGAGCCTTGGTGCTTATATCGTGGAAAACAGCTCTTTTCTTTTGTCGACAATCACGATGTGGAGCGCATCGCTTCTCGTCTTCAAGATCCGGATCATCTTCCTTTGATCTATACAATGTTGATGAGCATGCCGGGGATCCCTTGCATCTACTATGGCAGTGAATGGGGGATCCAGGGAAAGAAGAATTGGAATGATACAGAACTCCGGCCGGCCATCGATCATCTTTTGCGGAATGAATTGACAGATCATATCCAGAAACTGATCCAGATCAAACATGAGCATTCCGCTTTATGGGAATGTGATTATGAACAGATTGCCTTGACCAACAAACAATGCATCTATCAGATGAAAAGTGAAGAGGAAACCTTATGGATCTGTATCAACCTCGATCATGAACCATTTACTTTCCATGTAGATCTTTGCCAAACGGCTAACGATCTGTTAACTGATTCTTCTGTTTCAATCGATCATTCGATCTCCATGGATCCTGTTTCTTCCATGAT
>NZ_CALVBG010000012.1 GCF_944325745.1 uncultured Faecalicoccus sp.
CTTGCCTTATGGCGCTGTGATGATCCTCTTGATGTCGATCCTCGCCTTTGTCGGCAATATGATCCTTTAATAAAAAATCCACGTCTCAGATTTTTTTGAGATGTGGATTCTTTTTTTACTGTTCTAATTCAGAAGTACAGTGCGGGCAGCGAGTCGCATCGATGCTGATCTCACTTTTACAGTACGGACAAACCTTTGTTGTAGGAGCCGCTGCCTCTTCTTCTTTTTTCTTGATCAAGCTTACGCTCATCAACTTATTGATGGATTTCAACAAAATAAATAAGACCAGAGCTGTGATCAAAAAATTCACAACAGCCGTAATAAATGCATTCGCAAATCCTGCAACATCTTGCAGTGTATACATCTTTGCGCCCGTTACGACATCCAGGATCGGTTGAATAAAGTTTGTTGTCAACGCCGTTACGATACTCGTAAACGCACCACCAATCAAAACACCGACAGCCATGTCCATAACATTGCCGCGCAACGCAAATGACTTAAATTCCTCAATAAATTTCTTCATCTTCTTCTCCTTTGTTTTACCGGGTATAGATTCTACACTACTTCTAAGCCTTTTTTCAAGCCTGCTTTTGAACAAAAATACACTAAATTCCTTAAGATTTGTATAAATATCGACTTTTCTTGTGATAGAAAATTTTTATGTTATAGTATAGAAGAGTTTGAAAGGAGGCGAAAAATGGCATCACCCGAAAAAATGGAACGATTCTTTAAAAAGAATCAAATCTTGGAAGAAAATATTAAATATATCATTCGACAAGATTCCAAAACCTGTCTTTATCTGTTTAACGGAAAAGTCGTAAAAACCTATATTCCCGCCAAGACGATCATCACATCCTTAGGCAGCTCACATTTCATCAATATCAACAAAGGCGTCTATATCAACAGCCGTTATGTAATTGATATCAAAGGAAACAACTATACGATGATCGATAACAAATGTTTCGAAGGCCGTTCTCGCCTTTCCAGCGATCAAAAAACTTTCAATGACGAATGGCAGACCAACATCAACAAAGCTGATTTAGAAAATCCTGTCCTTTCTCATTTACACATTTTAGATGATTGCCCCATTGGTTTTAGCGTGATTGAGATCGTCTTCAACGAACAAGGAAACGGTGTCGACTTCTTTTTCCGCTACTGCAATAAACAAATGGTGCAGATTGAAGAATTACCCCTTGATCAACTCATCGATCATTCTTTTTTGGAATTGTTCCCAGACGATAATTTAACATGGGTGGCGAGCTATGCCGACGTAGCAATCAACAATACGCAGAAAGTCGTCCATTCTTACAGCTACACCTTAAAGAAATATCTTTCTGTCTATTGTTTTCAACTGAAGCCGCGTTTTTGTGGATGCATTGTCTTTGATTCAGAAAAGACAATCAAGGAAATCTTATCCCACGGCTTCCCTTTCGCCCCTTCTCATTTTGATTTTTTGAAACAATACGTAAAATAGCATAATAAAAACAGCTTTTAGCTGTTTTTATTATTTCAATATGTCTTTTAGCGGCTTGCTTGATTTAAACTTCACATTTCTCGTCGGCAAGATTTCCATCTTATCACCTGTAGAAGGATTGATTCCAATTCTACCTTTACGGTGCGTTACAGAAAAGCGTCCAAATCCATAAATATCAACTTGCCCATCTTCTTTTAAGACATCTGTAATCTGATCGAACACAAATTGAATGTATTCGTTAGCAGTAGCTTTGGAAACATGAAATTCTTCGCTAAATCGAGCCTCCAGATCCTTTCGGTTGATTGATAAAGACATACATTCTCCTTCCTATTGATTGATAACCACTATTATATTAAATTTAAACACTTGATTTTTCAATAATATAATCAAATTATTTTACTTTACTTGTATAAAAATAATTTAACTGACGATTTTTGAAGTTATGTTACATCTTTATCATACATTATTTCTTTGCATCTACAATGTTTCTTCATAAACGCGCAAAACATTTCTATAAAAAACCTTCTCGATATCTTCTTGCGGCAAACCTGCCTTCCGCAACGCTTCCTGCAGCTTCCACATATGAGCCGAACTTGGAATCTCTAAATCCGAATGGATTCCATCGAAATCCGTTCCAATACCAATGCAATTGATACTCGCTATATCCCGTATGTACAGGATATGGCGAACCATAGCCTCAACCCGACTGGGGCCATTGGCAGCAGCATGGGTTTCTAGAAAATCTCCGCAAAAGTTCAATCCCATGACTCCACCCTTTTGATCTAAAGCACGAATCATATCATCATCTAAGTTACGGGCAACCGGACAGATGGTGCGCGCATTGGAATGAGAGGCCACAAAAGGTTTGGTTGTATGTTTCACCACATCCCAAAAGCCGGCATCCGACAGATGACTGACATCGATGATCATCCCGAGGCGTTCCATTTCTTGGATGTAGCGGATCCCGAATTCCGTCAGACCGTTCTCTGTATCCGCTTTCTGCAGCAAGCTTGCCTGCTTATAATCGGCAAAATCACCCATGGATAAATTGGGGTGGCCGATACCGTTAGGATAATTCCAAGTCAAGGCGATCATGCGAACCCCCATTCGGTAATAATTTCGAAGCATGGCCAGATCATCAAAGACCACGCCGCCATCTTCTAATGTCAAAAGACACGAGATCTTATGATCACGAGCATTTCTTTCAATGTCTTCGAAACAAAACACCGGCGCCAGGCGGTCCGCATTTTGTTCTAATTCGCTCCAGTAACGGTCCATCAGATCCATCGTTCGCTTTTCCGGGATCGTTTCTTCTTTACGATGAGTAAATAAGGCAAAATTTTGTACCAGGACATGACCTTGTTCCATCTTCTCGATATCGACACTCAAATCATTCTTGCGCAAAGAAGCATCTTCTCCCTTTTCCCAAAGAGAAAGGATCGTATCACAATGCATATCAATCAGAAACATGATCTTCCTCCAATAAACGATCCAGCCAAACCAAACAGCCATCTTCCAGACAGGAAGGAACCACGATATCGGCCGCTTCCTGACATTCTTTTTTGGCGTTTTCTAAGCTGACAGAAAATCCTGCCATTCGTAACGTTTCCAAATCGCTGATTCCATCGCCGATCGCAGTCACCTGATCCCAGGTCCAGCCATGCCTTTGCATCACTTCTTCCAGCGTCTTATGTTTGGAAACACCTTTTTGGATAATATCATATAAAAGCGGTGTGCTCTTGATCACTTCCAGTTGCGTATGCGCCTGGACTTCCTGGCAAAATGGATCGCTTGCTTGCGCGAGTTTTTCTTCCGTTTGTGATACCGCACATTTTACGATCTCATCATGACAATATCGTTGCGGATCTTCTGTGATGATATAATCCACTTCACAATTTTTCTGATCCAAGCTGAATCCTTCGCTCATGCGATTACAAACAAAAAAGTCTGGTTGCGAATAACCGAATCCCAATCCCATTTGATTGGCAACTTCCCATAAATAAAATGCTTCTTCTTTCTTAATTTCCTTGGTAAGGACAACCTGATTTTTTGTCATATCATAGGCATGGCATCCGTTTGCCGAGATCACATACCCGCCAAAACGATCCATTTGGATCTGTTTGGCCAAAGGATAGACCCCCTGAAAGATCCGGGCACTGTTCAAGATCACAATATGTCCTTTTTCCTGCAGACGAATTAGGCGATCCTCCACTTCTTTTGATACTCTTAATCCTGAACTGGCCGGCATCAAAGAGCCGTCCAGATCACATACAACGATCCATCGCATTAAAAATCCTCCAATCGTAAATAAAAGTGATACACTAAAGATTATGAATACTGGTGATTTTTCCCAGGGCAGCATCTCTTCTCACATTCTGCGCCTGGGACTTCCTTTAATGTTAGCACAATTTGTACAGGTCGCCTACAATCTCGTCGACCGTCTTTATATTGGTCATATGGATACATCCAGCCCTCTGGCCCTGACAGGATTAGGTCTGTGTTTTCCTTTGATCACATTGATCACTGCCTTTACCAATCTCTGGGGATTGGGAGGTTCTCCTCTGTGTTCGATTGCCCGTGGTAAAAAACAAGAAGATCATGCCAAAAAGATCTTAGGCAACACCTTGATAGGGCTGATCTTTACTTCCCTTGTCTTGGCTGTGATCCTGGAAATCTTTCAAAAACCGATTCTGATGGCACTGGGCGCCAGCAATGCTACCCTGCCTTATGCCCAAAGTTATTTATCCATTTATTTACTGGGGACCCCTTTTTTAATGATCAGTGCCGGTATGAACGGTTTTCTAAACCTTCAGGGGCATGCCCGTCTGGGTATGATGACCGTTTGTTTAGGTGCCGTGATCAATATCATCTTAGATCCCATTTTTATTTTTGGCCTGCATATGGGCATCCAAGGAGCCGCGATCGCAACGATCTTGTCGCAGTTCTGTTCTTTTCTTTGGGTCCTTGCGTTCTTGACCGGAAAGAAAAATCAATTGCCTCTGACCGATTTTCATCACTCTGTTGATTTCAAGATCGTCTCTAAGATCCTCTCGCTAGGTCTGGCGGGATTTATCGCCACCGGATCCAACGCCCTGGTGAGCATGGTCATCAACGCTTCTTTGAGTTTTTACGGCGGCGATCTCTATATCGGGATCATGACAATCTTAAACTCCGTTCGTGATGTTCTCTTTTTGCCGCTGGAAGCGATGAACGGTGCTATTGAGCCTGTCATCGGATACAATCTGGGGGCCGGCTGCATTTCCCGGATCCACGAAACCGTCCGTTTTACTTCCAAAATGGTCTTGATCTATCTTCTGGTTGCCTGGGGGATCTTATTTATCTTCCCCGGACAGATCTTGACTCTCTTTAATAACGACCCGACTTTGATCCAAACGGGGGTCCCTTTTTTTCATACCTATTATTTCGGAATCTTCCTGATGGCCGGCCAATATGTGGGACAAGGCACTTTTGTGGGATTAAATAAACCAAAATATGCAATCTTCTTCTCGATGTTTCGCAAGATCGTGATCATCTTGCCGTTGACCTTACTTTTGCCCCTGATTCCTTCTGTCGGGATCCTTGGTATCTTTTTAGCGGAACCCATCTCCAATCTGATTGGTGGCAGCGCCTGTTATTTGACGATGCGACATACGATTCGCCATCTACAAGCTTAGATCCGCTCGCGAAGATGTTCATAGATCTCATCAAGCTCTTCCAAGGCATCGATTTGGATCGGAACATCGATCTCTTTGCATAAGGATTCCAAAGCATAGTAGATCGTAGGATTGCGGACATACAGCTTGGCCGGACGTCCGATCTCTTCGATCAATTCCATAAAGACTGCCATCAGACATTCGACTTCGTCATCTTCCAGCGATAACAGATGCGTGTGCAGAATAAAGTCTGTTCGCAGATCATAGGCCATCAAGATCAAAGGGTTGAGCGGGCGGTCATAATCCGGATCATGAACAGGCGTAAACAAATAGTTCAGATCCAAGGCCAGATCCAGATCTTCCTTTGGCTCTTCCTTTAAGGATTGTTTTAAGTCTTCCGGAAGTTCGATCATCTTATAGCGCGGAAAAGGTTCCGGCATCAAGATCGATTCCATCTTCATTTCCCCTGTATCCGCTATCGTCACTTTTAAGAGTTCATCATGTTCAAAATCCGGCAGCTGATCCGGTTCTTCATCAAGATGATCCAAGACACGAATCAAAGCCCGAAACACAAGCGTGCATCGTTTCACTTCCTCTAAGGTAAGATCGGATGGACTATAACGAGGCTCAAAGCTCAGAAAATACGTCCAGTCCATGTCCCCATGATAAGAGCGGCCGAGTTCCTGGATGCGTTTTCGCTGCACATCATCCAATTCCTCTTGATTTCCATAGTAACAAGTCAGTGAATGGATATCTCCCATGACATATGTCGTAGGAACCGGAAAATCTCCGGACTCCATCAACATCATCACATCCGAATATCCTTCTATCCCATAATGCAGACTGATTCCCGGACAAAACTCTTGTTTGCCCATGATACTGCAGGTAAAAGCTTCCCGATACTCCGGAAGCTTGATTTGAATCAGATCAATATCTTCAAACCGCTGCCACGGTTTTCTTTCTTTGAGCTGGTCAGCCAGATCATAAAGATCTCCCCATTGTTCTAATGTTGCGATTGCCATAAACAGTATTCTCCTTGGTCTATATTATGGAGGAAATTAGGCAAAAAGAAAAGGCCTCATTTCTGAGGCCTGCATGCTCGATTACTTATACAGATTGTAGAAAGATTTCTTTCCTTTGTATTCGGCAATAGAAGCACCACCGCGCTGATTCAGTTCATCTTCGATGCGCATCAAGCGGTTGTATTTAGCGATACGGTCTGTACGAGACAGAGAACCTGTCTTGATCTGACCAGCGTTGAATCCAACAGCGATATCAGCGATCGTAGAATCTTCTGTTTCTCCTGAACGGTGAGATACAACACAAGTGTAGTTGTGTTTCTTAGCTAATTCCATAGCATCGAAAGTTTCTGTCAATGTACCGATCTGGTTTACTTTGATCAAGATCGCATTGGCAATACCCTTTTCGATACCTTCTTGAAGAATGGAAGGATTTGTAACGAACAAGTCATCTCCAACCAACTGAACTTTGTCACCTAAACGGTCAGTTAATTTCTTCCATCCGTCCCAGTCACGTTCACCAAGTCCGTCTTCGATAGAGATGATTGGATATTTTTCGATCCATTCCGCATACATATCGATCATTTCGTCACTAGTCTTCGTTCCTTGTCCAGATTTAGACAATTCATACAGACCTGTTTCATGGTTATGGAATTCACTAGCGGCAACGTCCATAGCGATGCACATATCTTCACCAGGTTTATATCCGGCAGCTTCCATAGCTTCAACTAACAGTTCCAATGGTTCTTCGTTTCCATCTTTACAGCTAGGCGCGAATCCACCTTCGTCACCCACGTTTGTGTTATAACCTTTGTTCTTTAATACAGTCTTCAATGCGTGGAATGTTTCAGCAGCCATACGAACGGCTTCTTTTTCAGAAGTAGCCCCTACAGGCATGATCATGAATTCCTGGAAATCGACTGTAGAGTCAGCATGACTTCCACCGTTGATTACGTTGCACATAGGAACTGGCATCGTTTTGGCATTGAATCCACCAAAGTAGTTGTACAAAGGCATACCATAGAAATCAGCAGCAGCCAAAGCGCAAGCCATGGAAACACCTAACGTTGCGTTGGCACCTAAGTTTTTCTTGAATGGAGTTCCATCCAATTCCAACATTGTTTTATCGATCAGAACTTGATCACGGCAATCCATACCGATCACTTTTGGTGCGATAATGTTGTTGACATTATTTACAGCCTTTGTTGTTCCTTTTCCTAAATAACGGCTCTTGTCACCATCACGAAGTTCCAAAGCTTCTCTTTCACCTGTACTGGCACCACTTGGAACCATTGCACGTCCGTAAGCACCAGATTCTGTAGTGACTTCTACTTCAACTGTTGGGTTACCACGAGAGTCTAATACTTCACGAGCATATACATCAACAATAATAGGCATATCTAAATATCCTCCTTCGCCTTAAGCTATAAAAATAATACCACTTTAGCCGTTCAGATTCAATAAGAACGTCCGGTCGCAAAGAGCAATACGACGGCATATTTCTGCTCTTTTTTCCGGCCCTTCATCCAAGAAAAAAACATGGAAATGACAAACGCCGATGTGGCGATATTGCGCGATCTTGTCTATCGCATCATAAGCCTGCGATTCAAAGATCCCCATATGGCATTTCGCATCCCCTAACAAGCGATAGATCTTTCCGTCCTTGCCCTTTAAAGTGAAGCGATGCTGATGACAGAGGGCGCATTTTTCGCGTTTTCCATCTTTACAAACCGTATTGACCACACAGTGATTCATCAACATCAAACGTCTTTTTCCATAGATCCAAACCGAAACAGGCGCCGAAGTCTGATAACGCTTTTCAAAGGCCTCAATCAAAGCTTTGGTCTGCTCAAATGAACATTCTAAACTGATCATGGCACCTCGATAGCCTAGCGTTAATAAACATGCCAAAGCATACGAGTTGGTCACATTGTATCGAAGATCCGCCAACTCTTGACAAGGGCGAGATAACCCTTCTTGGATCTGGATCCCCTCCAGCGGCAAAGAAGTACAAGCGACATGGTATGGTTTTTCTTCGATTGGCTGAACTTTGATCTTTTCCTGATACAGAAGATCCACCGCCTGTTTGCGCAGATGATTCAACGCCGAGAGCGGGAAAAAGATCTCCCCTTGCAGATCAAACGTAAAGCCATCTACCTGTACAAAAGTATCTTGTGTGCGGGAGAACTGTTTGATCAGGTCTTCTTTTGCCAGCGGACGCTTTTGAGCTTGCTGAGCCGGGACTTCGCTCTCACAGCTGACTTGTACAGAACCATCAGAAAGTTGACAGATTAAGGGATGACCCGGTCCCTGGCACGACAAATGACATTGCATAGAAAGCTTTCGTTTCTGATCTTGAATGATCTGATCAACTTGTTTTTGAAGCTGGGAATCCACCGTTTTCAAGATCGAAGAGCCGATTTTCACTTTGGAAGAGACAGGGATCCAGATTTTTTGACCCGCAGTCCCCTGAGAAACCAATTTCCCTGAAGCATCATAAATATAATTGACATGACATCCAAAATCTTCTTTGAGTCCGGCAATGCGGATCCCATCGTTTTGGTGCAAAGTCTCTGTGAGCTTGATCTGGATTCGATCCTTTCTTTGGGAAAGAACCTTTCCAATCGAGATGCCTTGATGATTGCCGGCCGCCATATTCATCAGTTCACGGCCACGTTTTTGCCCGAAATGGCCCTTGGTAAATCCGCGATTGAAGGCTGCCTTTAATTCTTTACGATCCTTTTGATCCAGCAAGAAGCCGTCTCTGGCCTTTTTGACCAATTCGACACTCTTATAGACATATTCCCGATTTTTCATCCGTCCTTCGATCTTGACAGAGCAAACGCCCATGTTTTGTAAGGTCTGCACTTCTTCAATCAGCGAAAGATCTTTAGGACTCAATAGATACGGTTCCTGAAAATCCACTGGTTCTCCCTCTTTATACAAGCGATACGGCATCCGGCAAGGCTGGGCACATAGGCCGCGATTGCCGCTGCGTCCATACACTAAAGAGCTGAACAAACACTGACCGCTATAGGAAATACAGATGGCCCCCTGCACAAAAACTTCCACTTCGATTCCCGTTTGGATACAAGCTTGGATCTGTTCCTTGGTGCATTCTCTAGCTAGGACGACTCTTTGGATCCCTAATTTCTTGCACTGTTCGATTTGATCGGGACGCGTGATGGAAAGCTGGGTCGAGGCATGAAGACATAATCCCGGCAATCGTTCATGGAGTAAATGGATCAGGCCCAGATCCTGCACGATCAAAGCATCCACACCGATCTCGTAAAGCTGTTTGGCTTGTTGATAAGCGGCCTCGATCTCGTCTTCAAACAAGAGCGTATTCATGGTCACATGGACCTTGACATGTAAACTATGACAGCGATGAATGACTTCTTTCATTTGTTCTAAGGTAAAATTATCCGCATAGGCACGAGCACCAAACGTGGGCAATGCACAATAGATCGCATCGCAGCCGGCTTGTAAAGCGGCCTCTAAAGTGGCCGGGCTGCCTACGGGAGCTAAGATTTCTAAAGAATTCATGCCTCTAGTATACAAAAAGAAAAGCCATGTTTCCATGACTTACTTCTTATCTTCATAATATTTTTGGATCGCATCAAAGGTGACCTGCGAAATCACATGCTCCATATGGCAGGCATCTTGTTCTGCGATATCTCGAGGAACACCGATCTCTTCCAACATTTCCATAAAAAACTTATGGCGGCGATAGGTCTCCTGGGCAATCCGTTTCCCCTCTTCGGTCAGATAGAGATATTTGTTCTTATCCAACTGAAGATACCCGTCTTTTTCCAGAAGTTTCACGGCATGAGAAACACTGGGCTTAGAAAAGCCGAGATAGCTTGCCACATCCACACTTCGTACCGGATCGATCTTTTGACTCAAAACCAGGATCGATTCCAGATAATCTTCTAAAGATTCTCCTAATTCCATGTTTCTCACCTCACTCTAAAACATTTTATAGGTTCCGCTAACTTCTGTCAAACAAGGTACATTACATTCCTAAAAGGAAAGAACTTGCTTGAACAAAGGCATTCCAGATGCTATTCTGCATCATGGCCAACGGCTGACTCAAGATTCCCAAGTAGATCAAAACGATCAACACCAGCATAAAGAAGGGCGATCCTTGAATAAAACGGTAATACTGTTCATCCGGCAAAAACGCAAACAAGACCTTGGATCCATCTAAAGGCGGCACGGGGATCAGATTGAACAGCCCAAAACCAATATTTAAGGAAGCCGTCATCGATAAGATGTTTTGGATCAAAGATCCCAGATCCGAATACAGGAACATCGGATTCAGCTTTAAGATCAAGATCAAGCCAAAAACACAGATAAATGCCAACAAAAAATTGGCAACGGGGCCGGCAAAACTGGTCCAAATGATCCCGGTTTTGCGATCTTTATAATAACTGGAATCCACAGGGACCGGCTTGGCCCATCCAAAATGAAACAAAAGCAGGCACAGGACGCCCAGCCAATCGATATGCGCAAACGGATTCAGTGAGATCCTTCCTTGCAGTTTGGCAGTGGGATCTCCCAGCCAATAAGAAACTAGGCCATGTGCCATTTCATGGATCGACATAGCCAAAATGACGGCAATCACCAACGAAACGATATATTCTAAATTCCAGGACATAGACTAAACGTTGAATCTAAAATGCATGACATCGCCATCCTGCACAACATAATCCTTTCCTTCCAGGCGCAATTTTCCTGCTTCTTTGATGGCGTGTTCACTTCCCAGGGCATCCAGATCTTCAAAAGAATACACTTCTGCACGAATAAATCCCTTTTTAAAATCCGTATGGATGATGCCCGCACAATCTGGCGCCTTCATTCCTTTTTTAAAGGTCCAGGCACGACATTCATCTTCGCCGGCCGTCAAGAAAGTACACAGGTTCAATGTGCTGTATGCTTTTTGGATCAGCGTATCCAATCCGCTGGAAGGAAGTCCCAATTCTTCCAAGAAGACCTCTTTTTCTTCGGGTTCCAAACCGCTCAGTTCTTCTTCCATCTTGGCACATAAGCAAACAACTTGTGCATTTTCCTGGCTCGCCAATTCTTTGACTCGCTGTACATATTCACAGTTCTCCGGATCCATGACTCCTTCTTCATCCAAATTGCAGACATAGATCACCGGTTTGGCAGTCAACAGATTATATGTCTTTAAGAAGGCTTGTTCCTCTTCATCCAGTTCCAAAGAACGAGCTGGTTTTCCTTCTTCTAAACAAGGTTTCAACTTCTTCAGCAGTTCCATTTCCTGCTTTGCCTCTTTATCGGAAGTCGTTTTCGCCTTTCTTTCCACTTTGGCGATGCGGTTTTCTACCGTCTGCAAGTCGGCCAAAGTCAATTCCAGATTGATGATCTCAATATCACGAATCGGATCGATCGAATTTTCGACATGGGTAATATTCGGATCATCAAAACACCGTACCACTTGGCAGATCGCATCGGTCAGACGAATGTTGGACAAAAATTGGTTCCCCAACCCTTCGCCCTGACTGGCACCTTTGACCAGACCCGCGATATCGGTAAATTCAAAAGTTGTATAGATCGTCTTTTTAGGATGAAAAATTTCAACGAGACGGTCCACCCGTGAGTCCGGCACTTCCACGACACCGACATTAGGCTGGATCGTGGCAAACGGATAGTTGGCCGCTTCGACCTGACTTTTAGTGATCGCATTGAAAAGGGTTGATTTTCCGACATTCGGCAACCCGACGATTCCGGCTGTTAAAGACATTCAGATCCACTTCCTTTCGAAACAACTCGTTTTAATTTCTTTTCAAACTTACTGCGAGGCATCAAAACACTGGCACCACATCCCAAACATTTGATGCGAATGTCGGCTCCCATGCGAATGATGCGCCATTGTTTAGATTTATGACAAGGATGTTCTTTTTTCATCTCAACAATATCATTGAGATCGTATTGTTTATCTTCCATAGGCCTCATGCTCCTTATACGCTTTTAGGGTGTTCATCAACAACATACATACCGTCATCGGCCCGACACCGCCTGGAACGGGAGTAATGGCCGAAACTTTATCTTTAACATCATCAAAGTCGACATCGCCGCAAAGTTTGCCATTGGCCATGCGGTTGATTCCGACATCGATCACGACAGCTCCCTCCTTGATGTACTCTTTCGTGATCATTTTTTCTTTTCCCACTGCGGCTATCAGGATATCGGCCTGGGAACAGATCTGGGCTAGATCTTTCGTGCGCGAATGAGCCATCGTCACGGTGGCGTTCTTCTGCTGGAGAAGCAGCGACAACGGTTTTCCCACTAAGTTACTGCGGCCGATCACGACGGCATTCAGACCGCTAAGATCTTCCAATCCGATCGATTTCAGCATTTCCATGACGCCGCTAGGCGTACAGGGGACCAGCCCGTCTCTTCCAGTCAGAAGTAAACCGGCATTGACAGGATGCAGCCCATCAACGTCTTTATCGGGCGAGATCTGATCTAAGATCGGATCCGCATCAAAGTGATCGGGCAAGGGCAGCTGAACTAAGATTCCGTCTACATCCGGATCTTCATTTTGATTGCGGACCACCTGGATCAGCTCTTCCTGTGAGATCCCCGCATCCAAACGAATCGTCCGATTTTCCATCCCGACCGAAAGACAGGCTTTTTCTTTGCCTCGGACATAGCTCTGACTGGCCGGATTATCCCCGACCAAGATCACGGATAATAAAGGAGGGCGTTTGCCTTGTGTCTTGATCTCTTCCACTTCTTGCTTGATCGTTTGACGGATCTTGGCAGACAATTCTGTTCCGTTAATGATTTCCATACCCTAACTCCTCACTGTCTAAAATGATGGTAACCGGACCATCATTACATAATTCAATTTGCATATCAGCGCCAAACACCCCAGTTTCAACAGGAATCCCGGCATTTGTGATCGCACGATTAAAATATTCATAAAGCGGGATCGCCTGTTCCGGCCTGGCCGCACGGGTAAATCCGGGGCGATTCCCTTTCTTACAATCTGCATATAAAGTAAATTGCGAGATCGACAAGATCTTTCCGCCAATATCCATTAAAGAACGATTCATCTTTCCTTCTTCATCGGAAAAAACACGCAAAGAAACAAGTTTTTTGACCACTTTGTCAATCACGGCTTCCGTATCACTTTGCGTAAAACCAACCAAGACACAAAAACCTTGTTCAATGGATCCGGTGATTTGGGAATCGATCGTACAGCTGGCATGGCGTACTCTTTGAACAACGACTTTCATCTCTTTTCCTCCAAACAACAAACAGTCATACAGACAGCTCCTTCCTGATGGCCGACAAAGCCTAATTTTTCGCCCCGTGTCGCCTTGATGGAAATGGCATCGATCGGGCAATGAAATACATCTGCGATATTCTGACGCATCTGTTCAATATAAGGAGCAAGCTTGGGCTTTTCAATCAAAATGGTCGCATCCATATTTCCGATTTGATACCCTCTTTGCGTCATCATTGTATAAACTCGAGCGCACAGCTGCAGACTATCGGCCCCTTTATATTGGGGATCCGTATCCGGGAAATGTTTCCCCAGATCACCTAAAGCCAAAGCGCCTAATACACTTTCCATACATGCATGGCAAAGCACATCCGCATCCGAGTGACCATCCAGGCCCAGATCATGTTCGATTTGAACTCCGCCTAAGATCAAAGCGCGTCCCGCCTTTAAAGGATGGATGTCGATTGATTGTCCAATCCGCATAAGATCACCTCAAATTCAACAGAACAATTATACAAAAAAAGACCTGACTTTGAAAGTCAGGTTTGAGTCAAATTAACGTACGACTTGGATAAACTGAGGAGAACCTCCTCCACCATCGTATACGCTGGCAATTACAGTTTTGCTGCCGCCGTCTGTGTAATAGTTACCATGAACAGCCATGCCGTCACCGATATAGATTGCGATATGGTCTACACCACGTCCACCGTTGTCATAGTAAACAAGGTTTCCGGCTTGCGGTGAATCTGTATAGTATCCATAATAAACGTATTCATCTGGCCACAACTGCATCGCATCACTGACACCTGCCATAGATAATGCCTGCTGAACGACCTGTGTGCACCACAATCCGTCCGTAACACCCACTAACTGTTGTGCGGAACTTGCGATACGGTTGTTCAAATCTCCATTGACTACGCCTGCATTAGAATCCTGAACAGGTGCCTGCGGAGCAGCTGGTGTTTCAGTTACAGTGTTATCTGGTGTTGTTTCCGGCGCTGGTGTTGTTGTATCTGTGACTGGCGCTTGTTCTTCCACTGGCTGTGTTTCTGTAACTGGTGTTTGAACGGTCGTATCAACGACTTCTTCTGTATATGTAGGTTGCGAAACGGCTTCTGTTGTTTCTTCCACCACCTGAACTGGTTCCTGTGGAGCAGTTTCTTCCACTACTTCTTCAACAACTTCTGTTTCCGCAACAGCTTCTTGTGCTTTTTGTTCTTCAACTGCTTTTTGTTCTTCAACAGCTTTTACTTCTTCCTGTACGACTTCTTTTGTCGTCTGGGAAACATTTGTCTGTACTTCTTCTGCTACTGTAGAAGATACAGTGGCAACGGTTGCTTTCTGTGTTGTCTTTTGATCAACCGATCCAGTTTCATCGAAGTAATAACTTTTTCCTTCGATTTCCTGCCATCCGGTTGCGACGGTCGCATCCGTGTTGATATAACGGTCCCCATGCCATCCTGGTTCTGTTTCCATCGCATAAACAGCTGCAACTACTGGAAAACAGCTCGCAACACATAGAACGGCCGCAACCTTTTTGCCATGTTCCTCAATATAATTCATAGAATAAACCCCCTTAGTAAATTCTTTATTCCGATAGTTACCTAAAATTTATCATAAAAAAAGAGGGCTATCAACCCTCTTTTTTAAATTTTGTTTGTACTTTTTAACAATTATTTCGTTTTTTCAATGATTTCTAAGAACGAATCCGCTTTTAAACTAGCGCCGCCGATCAAAGCTCCATCGATATCTGGACAAGCCATGTATTCCACGATATTGCCTGGTTTTACACTTCCTCCATACTGTACGCGTACAGATTCAGCTGCTTCTTCTCCATACATCACTTTGACTTGATCACGAACGATTGCGCAGCAGTTCTGTGCATCTTCTTTCGTTGCAGATTTACCGGTACCGATCGCCCAGATTGGTTCATAAGCGATCACCATATTCGCTACGTCTTTGGCATCCAGATCCGCAATAGATCCTGTCAGCTGATCACGGATAACTTTTTCCGTTTCCCCGGCATCGTACTGTGCTTCGGTTTCCCCGATACAAAGAATAGGTGTCATACCAGCAGCAATCAGTCGTTTTGCCTTCTTATTTACAGTTTCATCTGTGTCTCCAAACATCTGACGACGTTCACTGTGCCCGATGATGCAGTATTTGATTCCTAATTCTTCCAGCATAGGAACACTGACTTCACCTGTAAAGGCGCCACTGTCTTCAAAGTGACAGTTTTCAGCCGCAACGATCAAGTTCTTCGCATTGTCCGCTGCTGTTTTCAGATCCGTGAATGGACATCCGATTCCGTATGTCGCATTTTCACTGGCAGCTGCCGCATCGACTTCTTTAAAGAAGCTTTCTGTTTCGGCATTGTTTTTATTCATTTTCCAGTTTCCAACAATAATTGGTTTTCTCATGATGATCTTTCTCCTTTTTACTTTTCGCTAATGATTGCGATACCTGGTAAAGTTTTTCCTTCCATGTATTCCAAAGAAGCACCGCCTCCCGTAGATACATGAGAGAATTTTTCAGCATATCCTAATTGTTTCGCAGCAGCCGCTGAATCTCCACCACCGATTACAGTGATCGCATCTGGCAATTCAGAAATTGCCTGACATACCAATTCTGTACCTTTGGCGAATTTCTTCATTTCGAATACACCCATTGGGCCATTCCATACCACCGTCTTGGCTCCTGCCAAAGTTTGTTTGAACAATTCTACCGTAGCGGGACCGATATCCAATCCCATCCATCCTTCAGGGATTTCTCCAGATTTGCATACTTGTGTATTGGCTTCTTCACTGAAGGCATCGGCACAAACGTTGTCTACCGGCAATACCAGTTTGTCTCCGGCTTTTTCCAAGTATTCTTTCGCAAGATCCAATTTGTCATCTTCTACTAAAGATGTACCAATGCTTCCACCCTGCGCTTTCATGAAGGTATAAGCCATACCACCACCGATAATTACTTTATCGGCTTTCTTCAATAAGTTGTCGATCACATCGATCTTGCTGGAAACTTTTGATCCGCCGATGATCGCAACAAATGGATGAGCTGGTTCATCAACCGCTTTTCCTAACATTGTCACTTCTTTTTCTACTAAGAATCCCAATCCGTTTTCTTTGATGTTTGTTGGGATACCTACAGTGGATGCATGAGCACGATGAACGGAACCGAAGGCATCTTCTACAAAGACATCTCCTAAGCTGGCCCAATAAGCACCTAACTCTGGATCGTTCTTGCTTTCACCTTTTTCATAGCGTGTGTTCTGCATCAATACGATTTCACCATCTTGTAATGCCGCAACCGCATTTTCCAATTCTTCGCCGCGAGTAGCCGGGCAGAAAGTCACCTTTGTCTCTGGCAACAATTCCTGAAGACGAACGGCAACACATTCCAAATTATTCTTGGCTTTATCTTCTTCCGTTTTTACTTTTCCTAAGTGAGACATCAGGATCACTTTTGCTTTGTTTTCTACCAAATATTTGATGGTTGGCAAAGCCATGACGATACGATTATCATCCGTGATCACGCCATCTTTTCTAGGTACATTGAAGTCGCAACGTACAATGACCTTTTTTCCAGATACTTCCAGATCTTTTACTGTTTTTTTAGCCATTTTAATTCCTCCTACTGAACTAAGCACTCCTATTATATCACTTGCGATTTTGATTTCCTAGATTTTGTTAGGAACGTCCTTTGATTTTAGTTAAAAAGACGCCCTATTTATGATAAGAGCGTCCATTTTGGATCATATAAGCACGATAGATCTGTTCCAAGATCAAGATTCGCGTCATCAGATGAGTAAATGTCATATCCCCTAATTTCAGCTTGAAATCCGCACGCTGAACCAGACTCTCATGCGGTCCTAATGAACCGGCGATCACAAAGACCAAATGCGATGCTTTCTGGCTCCATGTTTCCAAGCGCTGCGAAAAGGCAACCGAATCCATCATCTTGCCATGAAGGTCGAGCAAGACCACCCAGTCTCGTTCCTGGATCTTTGCCAGGACCCGCTTTGCCTCTTGTTCCTTGATCTTATCCACTTCCTGTAAGCGGTCCGTATGGCGATTGGGTTCATCCTTGACCTCAATAACCTCAATCTTGGTAAAGGAAGAAAGCCGCTTAACATATTCATCTTCTAAAAGACGAAGGGCCTTCTCTTTATTCTTCCCTACACAAAGCAGGCTGATCAAACTTGAGCCTCCACAGGATATTGTTGGGTCAAAGCCAGCACTTCTTCATGAACTCTGGCACATGTTGCTTCATCCGCATTCTTCAAGACCTCTACGATCCATTTTGTCACTTGTTCAAATTCAGCCTCTTTGAATCCTCGCGAGGTCATCGCTGCCGATCCTAAACGAATCCCGCTGGTGATGAACGGTTTTTGGGTATCATAAGGAATTGTATTTTTATTTGCGGTAATACCGGCAAGATCCAGGTAATGTTCCGCATCTTTTCCGGTCATGCCGATGCTGGATAAAACATCGACCATCAATAAATGATTGTCACTGCCGCCCGATACAATTCGGAAGCCGGCTTCCTGAAGACCTTTGACCATGACTTGCACATTTTTTAAGACTTGTTCGATATAAACTTTATAAGAAGGCTGGCTGGCTTCATACAGACAGATTCCCTTAGCAGCGATCACATGTTCCAAAGGTCCGCCCTGCATACCCGGAAAAACTTTAGAATCCAGTTTCTTGGCAAATTCTTCTTTACAGAAGACCATTCCTCCGCGCGGACCGCGCAAAGTCTTATGGGTTGTCGTGGTAACAAAATCCGCATAAGGAATCGGACTAGGATGGAATCCGGCCGCAACCAATCCGGCGATATGGGCCATGTCGACCATCAAATACGCTCCACACGCTTTGGCAATCCTTCCAAAACGTTCAAAATCAATGATGCGAGAATAGGCACTGGCACCGGCCACGATCAATTTAGGTTGGATCTCCATCGCTTGTTTTTCTAAAGCATCATAATCAATTCGCTCTGTTTCTTTATCAACCATATACGGAACAAACTGATACAGCGTTCCCGAAAAGTTCATGGGGTGTCCGTGGGTCAAATGCCCTCCCGCTGCCAGATCCATTCCCATGACGGTATCGCCTGGCTGCAGTAAAGTATTATAAACCGCCATATTGGCTTGTGATCCTGAATGAGGCTGAACATTGACATGATCGGCGCCAAATAAAGCAATGGCTCTTTGTCTTGTCAGATCTTCTGCGGCATCCACATTAACGCAGCCGCCGTAATATCGTTTCCCGGGATAGCCTTCCGCATATTTATTCGTTAAGACACTGCCTTGTGCTTCCCGTACTTCTTGGGAAACAAAGTTTTCGCTGGCAATCAGTTCAATGTTTCCTTTTTGTCTTTGTTCTTCTTTTTCGATGATCGAAAACATTTCTAGATCTCGCATATCGCACCTCCGTTTTCACCCACTCTAACATAAAAAAAAGAAAGAGACAAACTCTTTCTCGTTCACACTATTGCGCTACATGAACATATCCAATAAAGGGATTTGTACAAGAGACACTCGAAACGACTGTGTTATATCCAAGCCAGCCTCCGTGGACGGCCTGTCCGTTTCCGATGTAGATCGCAACATGCCCCTGATAGACACAGATATCACCAGGAACCGGATCATTGGTCAAAGTCCCTAAAGATAAATACGCTTCCGGTGCTCCATGGAAATTGATGCCCACCGCTTTTAAAGAATTCGTCACCAGCATCGTGCAATCCTGATTGACGCCAATCTGCGCCAAGGCCGCATCGGCGATCTTTTGATAAAAATAAGGATCGGTCTTTTTCTGAACCTCTACATCAACATTTTTGATGGTTTCATTTTTGCCGGCATCGGTTGCCTTGACTTGGACCGTATAAGTGCCCGGCGTGGAAATATCGATATCGCCTTCAAGCTCTACATCGATTTCTTGTTCACGGTCATCGCTGACTTTGATTTCTTGTTCCAGATCAAAATCATCCCCTTGCGTGATCACATAACGATCTTGAGCTTCGATGACCGGCGCTTCGTTATCTACGACCTCTACTTTTTTTGTGATCGTATAATCACTGGACACCTGCGAGGAGTCCGAATGGTTCATCTTATCCCAAAGTGCTTTCGATGATTTCACAGAATACGTGATCGACACATCCTGCATCCCCAGGGAATCAAGATCCAAATTCTCGACCGTCACTTTCATCGCATCGTTTTCATAAACCATGCTTCCCTTTTCTTTTCCAACGCACTTCAGATCCTCTAAAGAAAATCCTTTCATCGTCAAGAGCTGATCGACGATCATTTCCTCATTCTGGATCTCTATGGCCTTTTCCTGCGCAAAGACAGATTGACTTTGTATACAAACACTGAACAGCAAGCTCAGGCCTAATGCGAAATATTTCGTATTTTTCATGAATCTTGCCTCCATTCTATTCATGATTTGTGAACAATTTTGAACACACAATTGTGCATGATACAGAAAGGAAAGCGATTTGTAAAGCTTTTTTAAAATTTCACAATTTTCACACAATTTATCCCTTTATCCTTTACTTAAAGGCTAATTTTAGCTTTTATTTAGAGATTTTCTCCCACATTTTGCCCAAAAAACAAAAAAGATCGCATCAAAAATGACACGATCTTCACCTTTATTTGAGCTTGTCAAGAATGCTGTGGCCAATGGTGTTTGCCGGCATATCCAAGCCAAAATTATCAAGGATCGTAGCGCCGATGACCGCAAATGTCTTTTCATCTTCCAAGACACCTTGTTCTTTCATGCTTGGAGAAACCATCATCAAAGGCACCATCTCGCGGGTATGATCCGTTCCTTTATAAGTCGGGTCGTTCCCATGATCGGCTGTGATCATCACCAGATCATCCGGACGCAATTTCTTCAATAATTGTCCTAATAAGGCATCAAAACGTTCCAGTTCTTCTGCATAGCCAATCGGATTGCGGCGATGTCCCCACAAAGCATCAAAATCAACGAGATTGACAAAACAAAGTCCTGTGAAATCTTGATCCGCAATCTCTAATGTTTGTTCCATTCCATGCACGCTGCTTTTGGATTTATGCGCTTGCGTAATACCTTCTCCGTCAAAGATATCACGAATCTTTCCGACACTGATCACCTCATAGCCATGGTCTTTCAGCACATTCAAAGCGGTCGTTCCATAAGGCTTCAGGGCATAGTCATGACGGTTGGACGTACGAACGAATTCGCCTTTTTTCTTTCCTGTATAAGGTCTTGCGATGACTCGCCCGACCTTCCATTCCGGCCGCATCGTCAATTCACGGGCCGCTTCACAATAGCGATATAAGGTGTCCACACCCATCGTTTCTTCATTTCCGCAGATCTGCAAAACCGAATCCGCCGAAGTATAAACGATCAGATCGCCGTGTTCGATTTCCTGTTCGGCCAGTTCGTCCAAGATCTCGGTCCCGCTGGCGGCTTTGTTTCCAATGATCTTACGGCCGTCGCAACGCTGGCTGAGCTCATCCAGCAGCTCTTGAGGAAAGCCCGTTTCTGTAAAGGTTTGAAACGGCGTTGTGATATGCAGTCCCATCATCTCCCAATGACCGGTCATCGTATCTTTTCCGGCACTGGCTTCTTGAAGACGTACGGCATAGCCATGCGTCTGGGTCGGCTTTTGGATCCCGATATTTCCCAATCCCAAGGAAAGCATATTGGGAATATGAAGATCCGGTTTCTTTTCTAAGATATGTCCGAAAGTGTTGGCTCCTTCATCATCGAACTGTGCCGCATCCGGAGCGTGTCCAATTCCAAAGGAATCAACAACGATCGTAAAGATTCTTTTATATTTCATAGGTTTACCTCATGATGGCCGCTTCCAGAGCCACTTCCATCATCTGTGAGAAAGAAGTCTGGCGCTCCATCGCACTGGCATGCTCATCCGTTACCAGAGAATCGGAGATCGTCAAAAGGCAGGCGGCATTCTTTCCTAAGATCTTCGCATTGTGGAATAAAGCATAGCTTTCCATTTCCACACAGACACAGCCCTGTTCCTGATAAAAATCATTATGATCGGGAACATTGTCCTCATGATAGAAGACGTCGCTTGAATGAATTCGTTTTTCCAATACCGGAATATTTAATTTCGCGGCGGCTTGTTTGATAGTCTCATTCAGATCCTGGCTCGGATATTGAATGTTTCCTTCTTGTCCTGCCTGCGCCAAGGCGAAAGTGGACTCGCTCCAGCAGCTGTCGGCCAAAACCAGATCAAACAGATGCAGTTCTTGGGTATAGGCTCCGGCGCTGCCGATACGGATGATGTTTTCAACTCCGTATTCTTTAAACAATTCGTAAGAATAAATGCCCATGCTTGGCATTCCCATACCGCTGGCCATTACGGAGATCCGCTTTCCTTTATAATCTCCGGTATACCCATACATTCCGCGAACCGAGTTAAACTGTACAAAATCCGTCAGATACGTTTCAGCGATATGTTTGGCCCGCAAGGGATCTCCTGGCATCAAGACCGTTTTGGCAATATCTCCCAGATTGGCATTATTATGTGCTGTCGGCATTTTCATTCCTCCTTATAATATTATTGAAAAACTAGTTCCGAAAAAAACTTTTGTAGACACTTTAGACAAATTTGGATCATCAATCCCATACAAAGGATCGCCAGTAAAGTTCCCAGCGCAAAATGAGCGCCTAACAATACACCCAGCAACGCAAACAAAACATCAGCCGTTGTTCGGATCGGCCCGACCGGCTTATCCAATTTTTTGCTTAGGGTGAAGACCAAGGCTTCATAGGCTCCTTTGCCATAATCGGCCAAGGCATAGAAAGCAACCCCAAAAGCCAAGATCGCAAAGCCTACGATCATCATCAAGATCCGCCCCATCATCGGCAAGCCATGAAAATCTAAAAAAGCTAAGCTGTCCGTTGCCAAGGCAATGACGATCGGGTTCAAGATGCTTCCGACATGGATCTGCTTGCGGTCGATAAAGAAGATTCCCGCCAAGATCACGGCACACACTAAGAGATTTGCTTGCCCGACCGTAATATGCAAAGTATCAGCGATCCCGATCCAAAACAGCGTCATCGGATCACTTCCCAGATCGACGGCAATCGTAATTGCAATCCCGATTCCGGAAATCAAGGATCCTAAAACAACAAGTCCTATTTTTTTATAATTCATCACATCCACCTTTCTTTGTGAAAAAAGATACCGCAAAGATTTTCTTTACAGTATCTTTTAGGGTTACGGTAGCTTTTTACAAGCTCAGTTTACTAAAGTCAGGGATGCGACTCAAATAATCGTTTTCCTATCCAAGCGGAAGGTTATTTCGCATGTTTCCAAAGGACATCCAAAGTGACTTCGATCATTTCATCAAAGCCCGATTGTCTTTCTTCTGTGCTCAATTTTTCTTTTAACAGCGAATGATCGCTGACCGTTAAGATCGTTGCCGCTTTTTTGTGAGCCACGGCGGCATTGTGCAGCAAGGCAAAGCTTTCCATGTCCACCGCAAGGCACTTTTTCTCTTCACAGATCAGCTGTTTATCTTCTTTTTTCTTGTAGTAGAAACAATCACTTGTATGCAGTCGGCCTTTTTTGTGTGCCAATTGTTTTTGTTGGGCACTTTCCCATAGATCGGCCCACAATTCCGGATCGGGATAAACAATATCGTCCGTACTGCCGCTATAAATATTGGCATAAGCAGACTGGCTCCAGCAGGAATCCGGGATAAACAGATCTTTTAAGGCCAGATCCATCGTATACGCTCCGCATGAACCTGTGCGGATGATGATGTCTACGTCGTATTTATTGAAAAGCTCATGCGAGTAGATTCCCATAGATCCGCAGCCCATCCCGCTGGCCATTACGGTGATGCGCTTGCAGCGATACGATCCTGTATACGCAAACATTCCGCGAACATCATTGATCAAAGCCGGATCTTGTAAATACTTTTCGGCAATATATCTGGCGCGCAAAGGGTCTCCCGGCATCAATACCACAGAAGCGACTTCTTCTTTTGAAGCCTTATTATGTACCGTTGCCATTACCACTGCCAGCCGTTGAACGTAAATGTCGTTTCGGCTACATCATTAGGATCGTATTCTTCCAAGATCTTGGCATAACGCTCTTTATAGTCGTTATCCACCTTCGCTTGCGGGATCACGATGCTGGCTTCGTTCAAGAAATGGAACGAATCTCTTCCCATCGCTTTTCCTCTTTGCGTATGTTTATCCAAGGCAACATCCGGTACTTCTGGATATTGTCCCATCGCAAAACTCTTGATACAGATATTCTTCAACAGATCGCTGGAACGATCTTTTTCACTTTCGCACATATAACGAATCGCATGGATAAAGAAGATCGTACGATCGTTGTCCGCATAGTCAAAATTCAAACGGGCCTGAGCCAGTGCGTTGACCACAACGATGGCCATCGGATTTCCCATTCCGATATCTTCTACGGAGATCGTAATCAGACGACGCCACATTTTTTCTTCTAACTGCGGAGAAGAAATATACAGTTCATAGGCAAATTTACATGCCTCTTCTTCTTTTCCCCGGCGAATACATTTCTGTAAAGAACTGATCACTTCGTCGCAGGCATACCCATTGCGGGTCGTGATCTTCGACCATGGATCATAGGCTTGTTTTCCCATACATCATTCTCCTTTTTGGGCTTGTAATTGGCGATAGATCTCCATGATCTCCATCACCAGCACTTTGATTGTTTCACAGCTCATAAACTGATCTTCCGCATGGAGCACCAACATCGATACTTGAGGCGTATTTTCGGTTGCCTCTTTTTGCAGGAGCTGCAAATGCGTGTCGTGGGCTGTCCGCAACACTTCATCTCCTTGTTTGATTTGTTCCATCGCTTGATCAAATTGTCCTTGACGGGCTAAATGAGCCGCTTCAATATAAGTTGACTTGGCAACTCCGGAATAAGCGATGATCTGCATCGCAACTTCCGACAATTTTTCAAGATCTAACATAAAACTCTTATCCTTTTAATGCTTTTGCTTGTTCGTAAGCTGCTTTTCCATCTGCCATGGCATAGACACGCATATCTACACAGGCAGTTGGCATTTTGACTTTGTTTTTTACATCATCTAAGGCATAACGAATCTGAGGTGCCAACAGGCAAACGTCCCATTTTCCAGCTTCGTCGCCAGCCGCTGCCGAGCTGACAGCCTGTACCGTTGCCTCTTCTCCAATACTTTTGGCATATTCACCAATCTTTTTGACCAGGATCGAGCTAGACATCCCGGCATTGCACACAACTAAGATCTTCATACGTTTTTCCTCCTTTAAATGATCTGTACGATACGCTCCAGATAATCAATCAGTTCGCCTTCATTATGCATTCCGCAAAGGATCCCGACCAATCGGCTGGAGGCAGCCACTTTGTTGATCAAATCATAGACATGGATCATCTCTTTATAGATCCTGGGCTCATGAGCCCCCACAAATACGACACGAATAGGATTGCCGGCGATCTTGGCATGCCCTCGGACAACCCCCACACAAACACCATTTTTGATGGCTTTATTTTCTAATGGATGGGCAAAGAAGACGCCATTTTCAATATGGGTCTGATAGATCTGTTCCCGCTGCAGCGTGGCAACCGAAAACGCATCCGCATCCAATATATTCCCATTATCCATCAAGCGTCTTGAACACCTTTGAATGATCTGGGCAAAGGATGGTTCCCCGTCAAAAAACAAGACCGCATTCCGATTGAAAACCTTGTGAAAGACGTCTTCACTGGAAGTCACAGTCACCATCTTCACAATGAAAGATTCCAGACGCTTTCGCTCCGCCGTCCCCGGCAGCTGTGTGATCTCAATCAAAGGAACCGAAATCTTTTTATCAATGGTCCGATCAGAAATCACCAGATCCACTGGATGCGATTCTAATTCTTCTTCCAATCGATACATCGGGATCTGCGTCACGATATCGATTCTTGAACCAAATTCCTGATTGAGCCAAACATGGAGCATATTCGCAAAGCTTTGCGATGTACCGCTGACCAAGATCGTTTTCACTCTGGCGTTCTGGGCTTTTAAAAACGGCATCACATACATCGTCAAAAATGAGATCTCATCTTCGCTTAGATAAAGCCCATACCGATCGTGAATGATCGGTACGATCAACATTGTGATCTCATACGCAAATGCATACTTGACCTTGACCTCTTTTAACAGCGGGTTGGAGAGCTGATAATCCATCAACAAGCGCTTGATCGTAAACTGAAGATGGATCTTGAAGTTCTCAAACAAAGAGGGGATCGTTGTGAAATCCATATTGTATTTGGCCAGCATCTCTTTGGTGAAAAGATCTACGATCTCTTCTACTTCTGAGCCGGAGATCACACCTTCTTGATTGCTGTAGAACCCTAAGGTCTCGATATAATTCTGAAGAAGATGACAATCGCTTTGCGTAAGATTAAATCTTAAATCCCGAAACAGACTCGTTAACAGCTGGCTCAATTTTTCATTGGGATTGAACAATTCCACATTTCTTTCCAATTGATAGCCGCCCTCGGATCGAAGCATCGTGAAAAAGATCATCCAGGCGATCACAAAGACGATCTGATCCGATAAAACAATCGAATTACTGCGACAATAGGCGCTGATATAGTCAACAATATCGTTGAGTTCTTCCATATCAGCGCTTTCGCGAATCATTTGATAAAGATGGATATCCACCAAACGATTGGTCAGATAAATTTCTTCTTTGATCAAGCGATAGACCAGAGTTCGAATTTCGATTTCTTTGGGTTGTAAGATCATTTTCCCGTTTTCCAGAGATAAGGCATCAAAATGATATTTCTCATCGAGATAATGGATCATCCCCGTCAGATCTTTATAGACCGTTTGTTCAGAGACATAGAGCTCGTCGGCCATTTCTCCCAGATCCTTCGCATGGCAATTCATCAATTTTCCTAAAATGAAGTATTTTCGCTGCTTGGATGAAGTGGCGACCTGTTTGGGATTCAAGGCATCCATCGTTTTAAGAACCTCTTTGATTCGATTGATGTTCTCCTGCATGATAAAGTATCCTGTCCGCTTACTGGACTGGATCGAACACTGACTGTTTTTCAACGCCAGGTTGATTCCCGCGATATCATTGCGGATCGTTCGCGTACTGACTTTTAAAGTCTTGGCGATCTCATTGGCATAGATCCCCCGATCATGTTCTACGATGATTTTCACCACTTTTTTCTGGCGATCTGTTAACATCGTCATCCCTCTTTCAAATCTCTTGACCAAAAGTTGGATCCTTCGATCCAACTCTTATGATTCATTCTTTGTTTTTATTATAACAAGATTTGAAAATTTAAGCTTGTTCAATTTTTGCTTTTGCTTCCGCTTCGGCAGCTTCTAATTCTTTGGCTTCTGCTTCTTTTTCTTTGCGCAGTTCATCGGCTTCCATCGCTTTAAAGAACGGATAGTAGAACAGTCCCATCAAGCAGACATTAAAGATTGCCAAAACCGCAGCCTTCCAATCCATTGTCAACAAGAATGCCTGGAATCCCGGAGGCAAGAAACCTGGTGCTTCCCCTAATGGCAAAGATACTAATCCGGTTGCCATCGCTTCATAAGAAATGACAGAAACAATAACTGGACCCAATACAAATGGGATCAACATAAATGGATTCATGATCACCGGCAAACCAAAGATGATCGGTTCATTGATTCCGAAGAAAGAAGGAACGATTCCTACTTTTCCGATCGAGCTCAAAGATTTTGCCTTCGAACGGCACATCATGATCACCAACAGAAGCGTCATACCCGAACCGGTAACCTGTAAGAAACCAAAATAGAAACCATAAGTAAAGATATGTTCAGGAGCTACCCCGGCAGCAACGGCCGCAGCATTTTCAGCGGCATAAGTGATCGCAAATGGTGCCCAAACACTCTGGGTAATGGCAGCTCCATGCAGGCCGAACACCCATAAAAGCTGTGTCAGGAAGATAATGATCGCAACGGCCCATACAGAATCCATAGATGAGATCGCTGGTGCCAATAAGCTGATAATGATCTTCGGGAATGTCGTTCCGGCATAGGTTGTACACAATAAAGCAACGGCACAAGCCAATACCACGTTGAACGCAAATGGAATCAAAGAAGAGAAGCTTTCCGAAACCATAGGAGGTACACTTTCCGGCATACGGATCGTCAAGTTGTATTTTTCAAAGATACGAGTGATCTCTACAACCAAAAGTCCTCCGATGATGCTGACAAAGAGACCTTCAGAACCCAATGAAGTAATATCAAAGATCATGCTGTTTTCAGGATCGACATTCACACAAAGCACTACCTGAACCAATACCGCCATGATCCCTAACATACTTGGGGATTTCATGTTGTAACGTTTTGCTAAAGACTCGGCAATAAAAAAAGCAGAAAACAATGACATAATGTTAGTCGTAAAATAAGTGGGAAAGTTAAAGATGAGGATGTGATCATTGACCCAGGCTCCAAAACCTCCACCAAACAGGTTTCCTAAACCAACAGGGATCATACAGAAAGATCCGATAATAATGATCGGAATGATCGCAACCACACCATCTTTCACAGATTGCAGATGTCTTTGTTGTTCTAATTTCTGTGCAATCGGGAACAACCATTTCTGCAATGCATTTTGAATCGCTTGCATTTTCAAATTCTCCTTTCTTACTAAGCTCATAATGTCATGGCATTTTGATTGTAAGCGGTTTACACCTCCCTTCACAAATAATCATTTTCCCGTGCCTTAGGAAATCAAAGAAATCGTCAAACTGATACGATCCGTGATACAATACAATCGTAATAATATGAGGTGAGACAAATGAATCAATATGATATCCTGATCGTCGGAGCCGGCCCAGGCGGAATCTTCTCTGCGTATGAGGCCATCCGTAAAAAACCAAGTTTAAAAATCGGGGTCTTTGAAACCGGACATCCCCTTGAAAAAAGAAAATGTCCCATCGATGGAAAACGCATCAAATCTTGTATCAATTGTCCCGTCTGCTCGATCATGAACGGATTTGGAGGCGCCGGTGCGTTTAGCGATGGAAAATATAACATTACCAACGAGTTCGGAGGAAACCTATATGAATATATAGGAAAAGAACAAGCCATCGAATTGATGGAATATGTCGATACGATCAATGTATCCCATGGCGGACAAAACACACGTCTGTTTAAGAATAACAATTCTTCGATTCGTAAAAAGTGTTTAAGAAATGATCTGCATTTATTAGATGCCTCGGTTCGGCATTTAGGAACCGATATCAACTATATCGTTTTGGAAAACTTGTATAACGAATTAAAAGAAAAAGTGGATTTCCATTTCGATACGCCCATCGAAGCCGTTGAAAAAATCGAAGGCGGTTATCAGATCACTTCGGCAGCCCATCAAACGTATACCGGTACGTACTGCATCATCTCCACCGGACGTTCCGGCAGTCAGTGGATGAAAAACATCTGTGATTCTCTCGGCATCCAAACCGAAAGCAACCGTGTCGATATCGGTGTGCGTGTCGAACTGCCTTATGATGTATTCAGTGAATTGACCGATGAACTCTACGAAAGCAAGATCGTTTATCGTACCGAAAAATTCCAGGATCTCGTTCGTACTTTCTGCATGAATCCGCGCGGTGTCGTCGTTAACGAAAACACCAATGGGATCGTCACTGTCAACGGGCACAGTTATGAAGATCCAGCCAAGTACACGAATAACACCAACTTCGCATTGTTGGTATCCAATCATTTCACCGAACCTTTTAAAGACAGCAACGGATACGGGGAAAGTATCGCCCGCTTATCCAATATGCTGGGCGGCGGCGTGATCGTGCAGCGCTTCGGGGATCTGATCCGCGGTCAAAGAAGTACACCTAGTCGTATCCGCGAAAGCTTTATCACACCAACCTTGAATGCGACTCCTGGAGATCTAAGCCTGGTGATCCCCAAACGTCAGATGGATGACATCATCGAAATGATCTACGCTCTGGATAAGATCGCACCGGGTACCGCAAACGATGATACTCTGTTGTATGGAGTCGAAGTCAAATTCTACAATATGCAAGTTCAATTGGATCAAAATCTGGAAACTTGTCATAAAAACTTATATGTGATCGGTGACTGCTCCGGTGTCACGCATTCCTTGAGCCATGCCAGCGCCAGCGGGATCTATGTTGCCCGCCACATCACTGACCAACTGGATTAAGCACTGCCTGCGGGCAGTCTTTTTCTTTCCTAAGACATGGGAAAATGTTTAGTTGAGACTCTGTTTTCCCCTTTCTATAATAAGACCAGAAATTAGGTCAATAGAAAGAAGGAAAACAGTATGAGTAAAGACTACAGTCTATGGGCCGAAGCCAAAACAAAACACGGTCTTCAAGTGGATGAAGTGGTTTCTGGTCTGCAAAAATCAATTCGCCGTTCTATGACAGAACTGGCATGTCGCTATGCATACGAACTGTATACAACCAGTCCGGTGCTGCTGGAAAAATTGTGGAGCCGTTTATTGACGATCTCCGTAGAAGATGTCGGTTTTGGAAACCTGGAGGCAGCCCGTCATATGTATGTATTGAACCAGATGCGTAAAGAATATGCATACGATGATCCGGATCAGCCGATGTATTTCATCCATGCGATCCGTATCTTGTGTTCTTGCGAAAAAGATCGCTCCAGCGACTTCTTGAAAAACATCGTGATCAAGACAGCTGCGATGGGAGAAGTTCCGGAAATCATCGATCTGGCTTTAGACAAACACACAAAACGCGGAAAAGAAATGGGTAGAGATTCAAAGCACTTCTTCAATGAAGCATGCAAAGTGATCCCACAGGCAAAAGTCGATAATGATTACCGCGAACGTTATGGAAAGATCTTGGAAACTTACGACCCGGAAAAAGTAGAAGAAGATGCTTTCCAATATGCGATTGGACGCGTATAATGC
>NZ_CALVBG010000013.1 GCF_944325745.1 uncultured Faecalicoccus sp.
ACGGCTAACGATCTGTTAACTGATTCTTCTGTTTCAATCGATCATTCGATCTCCATGGATCCTGTTTCTTCCATGATCTTAAAACTATAAAAGAAAAGACCCGAGAATATCGGGTCAAATTTTTTTATTGGGTTGAGCGAAAGAGCATATCGTTATAGTCTGGTAAAGGCCAGAAATCTTTTGGAATATTCTTTTCGATCGTATCTGTCAAAGTGCGGATGGCTTCCATCAAAGGTAAGATTTTATCGGCCGCAAAGACCGCTTTCTCTTTTTCATTTTCGGGATTGCTTTCCAAGAGATCTTCTAGATTTTCTAAATGTTTAGAAACCAGTTCTAACGGATCATTGATGTTAAATAAGATCTGTTCTTCCAGTGGAGAATCGATTCCGCTTGTTTTCTTGGTTTGAATGATCGTTGCCAACTTGGCTTCGTATTCAAAGACAGCCGGCAGGATCTGTTTTCTTAACATATAGGCCATGGTTCTGGCTTCGATCACGATGACCTGATAATAATTTTCCAAAAGGATGTTTTCCCGGGCGTGTAATTCACTGGCCGAATAGACTTTATGTTTTTCAAACAGAGCCAAATTCTTTGGATCCGTATAATGCGGGAGGGCATCGGCAGTTGTCTTAAGTTCCATCAAGCCGCGTTTTTGAGCTTCCATGCGCCATTCTTCGCTATATCCGTTGCCAGAGAAAATGATACGTTTGTGATCTTTCAGTGTACGACGAATCAAAGCGATGATCTGATGGGTCAGATCTTCGGTTGCATAGTTTTCTAATTCATCCGCAAACTGGGTCAACTCTTCGGCCACGATCGTATTCAAGATCGTATTCGGACAAGAGATGTTCAAAGCGGATCCCAACATACGGAATTCAAATTTATTTCCTGTAAATGCAAATGGGCTCGTTCGATTTCGGTCGGTCGAGTCTTTGGCAATCGTCGGCAAGGCACTGACACCCAGTTCCAATTTTTTGTTGGCGCTGTCGATGTATTCTTTTTCTTCTTCGATTGCTTCTAAGATCGCAGTCAATTCTTCGCCAAGATAGATGGAAATGATGGCCGGAGGCGCTTCATTGGCACCAAGACGATGGTCATTTCCAGCGGATGCGACGGAGATTCGCAGCAGATCTTGGTATTCATCCACGCCCTTGATGATGGCGGCCAGAATCGTCAAGAAACGGATATTATCTTTGGGGTTATCGCCAGGTTCCAGCAAGTTTTCTCCCTTGTCGGTCGTGAAAGACCAGTTGTTATGTTTACCGGATCCGTTGATTCCTTCGAAAGGTTTTTCATGAAGCAGACAAACAAATCCATGATGGGCTGCGACGCGTTTCAGGACATCCATCGTAATCTGGTTTTGGTCATTGGCGATATTGGCACTGGAGAAAACAGGGGCCAATTCAAACTGACAAGGAGCAACTTCTTTATGCTCTGTTTTGGCATAAACACCAAGTTTCCACAGTTCTTCATCAACTTCTTCCATATACGATTTAACACGTTCATCGATGTTTCCGAAATAATGATCATCCAATTCTTGTCCTTTGACCGGTGGAGCTCCAAACAAGGTGCGGCCGGTTGCCAAAAGGTCAATACGGTCTTTGAACATTTTTTCATCGATCAAAAAATATTCTTGTTCCGGACCGACTGTGATCGTGATCTTTTTGACATCATAACCCATGATATTTAAAAGACGAACAGCGGCTTTATCCAATGCATCGATACTGCGCAATAATGGGGTCTTTTTATCTAAGGCAGAGCCATCATAGCTACAGAACAGAGTGGGGATATAAAGTGTCTTTTCTTTGACAAACGCAAAACTTGTCGGATCCCAAGCGGTATAACCGCGGGCTTCAAAAGTAGCTCTTAGACCGCCGCTGGGAAAACTCGAAGCATCGGGCTCCCCTTTGATCAGTTCTTTTCCTCTAAAATCACTGATCACGGCATTGGGACCAGTAGGGTTGATGAAGGCATCGTGTTTTTCAGCAGTGATGCCGGTCATCGGCTGAAACCAATGGGTATAGTGGGTAGCCCCTTTATCCATGGCCCAATCCTTCATGGCGTTTGCGACTGTGTCGGCAATTTCCTTGGGCAGTTCTTTGCCGTGCTCCATGACGGCTATCATCTGTTTATAGATCGCATGCGGCAGATATCGCTGCATGGCGGCAGGACCAAATACATCACATCCAAAATATTCGTCTACAATTTTCATATGTTGCTTCCTCCATTAGAGATATTCTATCAATATTTCAAATGGATTGAAACAAAAAATCTCTCCTTTGGTCTTGCGAAGCATTTTTGTTTTCCATTTATCGGATCCTGAAATCGTTTTCTTGAGTTCAGTTTGGATTTGACGTAAAATAAAAACAAGTAGGTGAATGAATGAATAAAAACACACGCGACTGGGAAGCAATGATCAAGCATCTGATCTTGTTTACGGCTGTCCTTGTTTTGATTATTTTTAATTTTGATGTGATCTTGGCTTTTTTCGGCAAGGTTCTGGCAATCTGCAATCCTTTTATCTTTGGAGCGGGCCTAGCTTTTATTTTTAATATCGTATCGAATGCCATTATGAAATATGGCGGGAAGTGGTTTCATTTTAAAGAGTCGACGGGAACACGCGCCATTGCGAATATCCTGGCGATCTTGTTTATCTTTTCCATCATCTTCGGATTCATCTTTTTGTTGAGTCCGCAGCTGTTGTTGTCAGTACAAAGTATCGTGGAACAGGCGCCAAGAGCAATCGACCAGTTTTATCAATGGCTTTTGGAATTGACGAAAGCATTCCCATCCATTCATGATCCTTTGGAAAATATGCGGTCCTCCTTTACGGATCTTTCCCGTTTATCTTCGATGTTGCCGGATGTGCTGAGCTGGATCTTTTCGGGAGGGGCCAACAGTTTATTTGATTCGATCTATTCGGCTTTAACGACGACGATCTCGGTTGTGGCTACATCGTGTATCGCCATCATGTTTTCTTTTATCTTATTGTTCAATAAGAAAACTTTTGTTCGTCAGCTCAAGGCTTTGTTGAAGGCATATCTGCCTACACCGCAGTATAAGAGGACGATGCATGTCTGTCATATCATCAAGAAAACTTTTACCAGCTATATTGCCGGAACCAGCTGCGAGTGTTTGATCTTAGGGACCTTGGTCTTTCTTGGATGTACGATCTTTAAGATCCCATATGCCGTTCTAACCGGTCTGATCGTTGCGATTGGTGCCTTTGTACCCATGTTTGGGGCTTTGGTCAGTGCTATCTTGGCGGCCTTATTTATCTCGGTGGAAAATCCGATGAGCGCAATCTACTTCATTATTATGTTTGTCTGCATCCAGCAAATAGAAGGGAACTTCATTTATCCCAATGTCGTAGGACGAAGCGTAGGGTTGCCGCCGATGTATGTCATCGTGGCAGTTACTTTGGGCGGATCGTTGGCTGGGATTATTGGAATGATCGTGTTTATCCCTGTTTGTTCCTGCATCTATCAGCTGATCCGGGAAGACGTCTGGAAGCGAAATCGCAAAAAAGAAAATCAAGTGCAAGACGTTTAGGCGTGCCTAAACGTTTTTTTTCGAACTGTTTTAAGGTACAATGAAACATGTTAGGAGGAATGGATTTGAATCGAACCGCATTAACGATCCGTATGTTGATGATCCTAAAAGCACGGGCGACACATGAGCCGATTTCCACGGAAAAATTAGCGGCCCTTTTAGAGACCAATCCTCGTAATATTCGTGAATTTCGCAAGGAATTAGAAACGGCTGGATTTACGATTGAACATAAAAAAGGCCCTTATGGCGGCTATCTGTTGGAGAAGAGTGCTTTGTTTCCGGTTCCTAAGCTGACGCGTGCAGAATCGACAGCTTTAAAAGAAGCTTCTGCTTTTATCCATCAACATAAAGAGTTCACTCATTATGAAGATTTTCATCGGGCGATGGATAAGATCTTGGATGAGGTTCGTGAACCAGACAATCAAGGGATCGCTTATATCGAGAGTCCTTTCAGTGCTTTTGACCAACAAGTTGAACAATGGATCGAACAAGTACGAGAAGCGATCCAGCTTCATCTTTGTATCCAGATCCAGTATCAAGGTTCTAAGGATCTTAAACCACAAACGATCCTTGTGGATCCTTATGATATCGTCCATTATCGCAATGCGTATTATTTGGTCGGTTTTTCTCATAGCCGAAAGGATTATCGGATCTACCGTTTTAGTTCGCAGCGTCTTTTTGATCTGCAGATCACTTCCACTTCGTTTCTTTGGGATACATCTTATCAGCTCCATCAGATCATTTCGCGTTTTGGTTTGATTCGCTCAGATGTTCAAAAAGTGCTCGTATGGGTGGATCCGTCGGTGCAGCCGCGCTTTGAAGAATATGGCGCCTGGGGGCATGATTTGACGAAGGTCGAAGATCAAAAGTATAGTTTTTTGTGTGTGGACCGATATGAGTTGTATCGGCAGATCTTTTCGTTTGACGGTTTGGTCAAGATCTTGGAGCCGCAAACTTTTTCCCAGGAATTCAAAGAGAAGATCAATCAATGGAAAGAATTTGGTGAATGATAAAATGATGACACATGTCTCGGATCTTTTACATATACAACGATGTCCCAAGCTGGCTTGGAACTACTATCATAAAATACAAAATCCGCTTCATTACTTTCATATGATCGAACCCTATTCCAATCTTTGGAAGCGATATCTGAAGGTAGAAGATGCTTTACATGGGGAAGTAGGCGATACCAATGAGATGACCCTCCAGAGAATGGAAGGAGCCCCTGTCTATTTATATGCCCGATTTTCTTATCAGGAGTGTCGAACACAGATTCCGATCTTGATCAAAAAGGAGAATGGCTATCATGCCATCTATCCGTACTTAAACTGTACGGTGCGTGAGAGTGAAGCTCTGCGTTTTAAATTGAATCAATTGATTGCGAAACATTGCGGTATCGATATTGTTTCTCACGAGGTGCTGCTTATTCAAAAGGAGTATGTTCGTCAAGAGACATTGGATCTGGATTCGTTGTTTTTTCGAAGCGATTGCTTCTTTAACCGACGCAATCATCCTTCTAAACCCATCCAGGAAGTATTGGATGCGATGGAATTGGATCTGGATGAGATGATCCAAAATGCGGATCTGCTTTTTGATCAGGAAGCGATTCCGATGGAGCGCAATAAAAACTGTACGGCGGGAAGACGTTGCTCCTTTTATGAAGATTGTTTTGATGACAGTATACTGCCGGAAGATTCTTCGTTATTCTTGACGACATCCCAGCACAAACTAGAAGCTTTTCAACAGGGGATCCAGCATATTTCGGATATGGATCTTTCCATGATCGAAGGCTCGCGGCTTCAGTATGCACAAGTGATGGCAAGCCGATATGGTTCGTTCATGGATCGGTGTGCCTTGCAGACGTGGGTCCGGCAGATCCAGTATCCAATCAGTTATCTTGATTTTGAATGGGATACCTTTGGAATCCCGCCTTATCCGGGAATGAAACCTTTTGATGTTTTGTGTTTTCAATATAGTCTGCATATCGAAGATCGGGATCAGCCTTTGGATCATCGTGACTTCTTTGGCGTGCAAGATTGCCGGGAAGCTTTTATTCAGTCATTGATCCAAGATCTGCCCAAGTCCGGATCGATCTTGGTCTATAATATGGAAGGGGCCGAAAAACTGCGGCTGATGCAGCTGGCTGAACAATTTCCTCAATATAAGGAAGAGCTTGTTTCTATTTGTGATCGGATGGTTGATCTTTCCAAGCCCTTTGAAACCGGTGTCTATTATGAGAACCGCATGCGGGGGCATTATTCACTAAAAAATATCTTGCCGCTTTTTACCGATGAGGTCTCTTATCAACAATTGGCGATCCATAACGGGATCAACGCTGTTATGGCTTATCGGACCTTTGACTCGGTAGATCCGCAAGAACAAAAAAAGATTTCTCAAGATATCCGAAATTATTGTCGAATGGACACCTATGCGGAATATATTGTTTATCATGGCTTGTTAAAGAAACTCAAGGAGGAATAACGATGCCTAATATCATTACTCACACACTTTTTGCGGACGAATTTCTACAAGAAGCTTCTCCTTCACTGAAGGAATGGCTGGAACCTCGCAGACAATTGGTTGAAATTGGATCCAATGGACCAGATTTCTTGTTTTTCCATGGATTATCACCCTCTCGTCTTTTTCAAAAAAGCGAATTAGGACGTTTGGGGAATACGGTCCATGCGACTAAATCAAAAGAGTTTTACCAGAAGGCACTGCAATGTATTCGCAAAGAAAAAGATCAAACGATCCAGGCGGATATGAAAGCTTATGTCCTTGGTCATTTGCTGCACTGGTGCTTAGATTCTACGGCCCATCCTTATGTCTATTATCGGACTGGTCATGGACAGGCAATCAACAGCTGGTGGCACCATCGGTTTGAATCGCTGATCGATGCGATTATCTTAAAAGTGAAACGGGAGCAGACGATCCAAGATTATCAAGCTTATACGATTACGATGGCTTCTTTGGAGCAGGTGCGAGCGATTGCCCGGATCTATGTCCCGATCGCAAGAGATGTATACGGTGCGCAAATCCGCCCCTACCAGATCAAAGAAAGTCTGGAAGATTGGACTTTTATGGAAAAGCTTTTCTACGATGCATCGGGCAAAAAGTTTGAAACCAGTTTTCGAATCGAAAGATTGATAGGACTCGAGAGCATGATCTCTGGATTCTTTGTTCCTAATACGCCGGAAGATCCATTTGATACGATGAATCTGCTGCATCGGGAATGGATCCATCCTTGCGATGATTCGATTCGCAGCACTGAAAGTTTCTTTGACCTATATGAAAGAGCGATGGACAAGGCCTTCCATGTGATTGGCTTGTTCCTGGATGCTTTGGATCAGCCGGAAAGGGAAGAAGATTTTTTATCTTATATTGGCAATAAAGATTACAACACAGGACTGGATGATAACCGAAAGATGCGCTTCTTTGATCCGGTCTTCGAACAATGAAAACATTTTCAGTAACTAAACGTGAAAACAAAAATTGATTATGATATAATTTAGCGCGGGTGAGGAATACGATGTATAAAATTGAGAAAAAAGAGAGTTTGAATCCGACGGTGACTCGTATGGTCATTCAAGCCCCGTTTGTCGCAAAACGGGCAAAAGCCGGACAATTTATTATTTTACGTGTGCGTGAACAAGGCGAAAGAATCCCTTTGACGATCGCTGATAGCGATCCAGCAAAAGGAACGGTCACGATCATTTTCCAAGTGGTTGGACAGACGACGATGTTGTTGAATGAAATGAAGGAAGGAGATTCTCTTCACGATTTTGTGGGACCTCTGGGAAAACCAAGTGTGATCGACGGCAACAAGAAAGTCTGTGTGATCGGGGGCGGCGTGGGCTGTGCGATTGCTTATCCAACAGCAAAAGCGTTCCATGATGCCGGAGCCGATGTTACGACGATCGTAGGTTTTAGAAATAAAGATCTGGTGATCTTGGAAAAAGAATTTACCGATGTCAGCGATGCGTATTATTTGATGAGCGATGATGGTTCTGTTGGTGAAAAAGGACTGGTGACCAATAAATTGGAAGATCTGATCCAAAATGGTGAAAAATTTGATGAAGTGATCGCTATTGGACCTATTATCATGATGAAGTTTGTTTCCTTGACCACGAAAAAATACGAGATTCCTACAACGGTATCTATGAATCCGATCATGATTGATGGAACTGGTATGTGTGGCGGATGCCGATTGAAGGTCGGTGATGAGATCAAGTTTGCTTGTGTAGATGGACCTGATTTTGATGGCCATTTAGTCGATTTTGATGAAGCAATGTCCAGAAATATGGCATATCGCGATTTTGAAACACATAAACGAGAAGAGACATGCAATCTTCTGAGCAAGGAGGTGCAATAAGATGCCGAACATGAGTCCCAATAAAATGCCGATGCCGGTTCAAGATCCTCAGGTACGGATCACGAATTTCGATGAAGTCGCACTCGGCTATACTAAAGAAATGGCCATTGAAGAAGCCAATCGGTGTCTGCATTGTAAACATCAGCCTTGTGTCAGCGGATGCCCTGTCAATGTGCGGATTCCGGATTTTATTGAAAAAGTAAAAACCGGCGATTTCGAAGAAGCTTATCAGATTATCTCTTTGACAAGCACATTGCCGGCGATTTGCGGCCGTGTTTGTCCGCAGGAGAGCCAGTGTGAAAAAGAATGTGTTCGCGGCATCAAAGCCGAACCGGTTGCGATCGGTCGTCTTGAACGCTTTGTGGCAGATTATCACCGTGAAAATAACGATGCTCCATTTGAAAAGCCAGAATCCAACGGACATAAAGTGGCGATTGTTGGAGCAGGCCCGGCGGGCTTGACATGCGCTAGTGATTTAGCAAAATTAGGATACCAGGTAACGATCTTTGAAGCTCTTCATGTAGCTGGCGGGGTCTTGATGTATGGAATCCCGGAATTCCGTTTGCCTAAAGAGATCGTTCAAAAAGAAATCGGACATTTAAAAGAAATGGGTGTAGAGATCATCACGAATTTTGTCGTGGGACGCAGCGATTCGATTGATTCCATCATGGAACAAGGCTATGAAGCTGTCTTTATCGGTTCGGGAGCCGGTTTACCCAACTTTATGGGTTTACCGGGTGAAAACTGTAAAGGGGTCTATTCTGCCAACGAATTCTTAACGCGAATCAATCTGATGAAGGCATACAAAGAGGGTAGTGATACGCCGGTTCAACATCCTAAAAAATGTGTTGTTGTCGGAGGCGGCAATGTTGCCATGGATGCGGCACGATGCGCCAAACGACTGGGGGCGGAAGTCCACATTGTCTATCGTCGAAGCATGGAAGAATTGCCGGCACGAAAAGAAGAAGTGGAACATGCTCAAGAAGAAGGAATTATTTTTGATTTATTGTGTAATCCTGTCAAAGTGATTGGAAATGAAGATGGATGGTGTACGCAGATCGAATGTATCCGGATGGAATTAGGAGAACCTGATGCCAGCGGAAGACGTCGTCCGGTTCCTATTGAAGGATCGAATTTCCTGATCGATATCGACTGCATGATCATGGCCATCGGAACAAGCCCGAATCCATTGATCCGTCATACGACTGACGGTTTGGAAGTGAACCGTAAAGGATGCTTCATCTGTGATGAAGAAGGATTGACATCCCGCGAAAACATCTATGCCGGAGGAGATGCCGTAACGGGGGCAGCCACCGTGATCAATGCGATGGGCGCCGGTAAAAAAGCGGCGGCAGCGATTGATCGAAAACTGCGTTAATCTTGAAAATTTTACATTTTTGAAAGATTTACAAATGAAAGGGTTTACATTCGAAGATTTCGGGTGTATATTGAAAGCGGATAAAGTTGAAACCAGGCTCAGTTTCAACAACTCACATACTTACATCCTTCCTTATTGTGTGTGAGGAGTATTTATTCATATCGATTCCTTTCGATACTTGATAGAAAGCACTCATTCGAGTGCTTTTTATCATAATGGAGTCAAACAGGATAGACTATGTGGAATAAAATTCAATTAAAAACTTTAAATCTATCGATGTCCTGGAAAACGGTTCTCATCATGGCGGTAGTGACAGGTGTTTTGACCGGAATTCTGGCTCAGATCCCTTTTCTTGCCAATACGAGTTTTTCGGACATTTCGGTTTCGCATGAATGGTGGATCTTGTTTGCGATGCTGATCATTGTGAACCAGAAACAATGGTGGATGGCCGGTGCAAAAGTTTTGGTCTTCTTTCTCGTTTCGCAAACTTGTGTCTTTTTAGCCGAATGGCCTTTGGCCGGAACTTTTTACACACCATATTGGATCCGCTGGATGGAAATTTCTTTATTGACATTTCCAGGGGCAATCTTAGCTTGGTTTGCCCTTGAGAAAAATGTGGCTGGTGATTTCTTTCTTTCTCTTCCGTGTTCGCTGTTATGCATTTTAGGGATCATGTATACCATCGCCTTTTTCCAGAATCCGCCGTTTCATCTTTTGACAGTTTGTTTTTGTTTTCTGCAAGCTGTATTTTGGCTTCTGTGTTTGAAAGAGGGGAAACACCTGGGGATCACGTTGTTGTTTACATTGATCTTGACGATGGGCGGAGCTTTCACTCTTTTGTAAGCTGAAGCTTGGATTGAGTGTCTTGACATTGACGATATTTATCATAGAATGATTAAGGAAAAATAAAGGAGAACAATTATGATCAGCTCAAATGATTTAAAACCAGGACAGACAATCTGTGTCGATGGGGATATTTATACGGTTTTAGATATTTCACAAAACAAAACAGCACGCAGTGCAATGGTCGTTAAGGCCAAGGTGCGCAATCTTCGTACCGGAAGCAACGTGGAACTTTCCTGGGGCGGAGGAGAAAAAGTCGAACCTGCCAATATTGAAAAACGAGAAATGCAGTATCTATACGATACGGATGATTCGCTTGTATTCATGGATAACGAAACATTCGAACAAGTAGAGATCCCTTCGGATCGGTTGGAATGGGAAAAGAAATTCTTAAAAGCCAACGATAATGTTTCGATTTCCTCCTATGAAGGAGAGATCTTAGGGGTCATTCTTCCGGATAAAGCGACCTTGAAAGTTGTGGAATGCGAAGCAGCGGTAAAAGGCGACACCGCAACCAGCGCCAGCAAGAATGCTGTCTTAGAAACGGGGCTGGAAGTAAAGGTGCCTTTGTTCATCAATCAGGATGAAATGATCATCGTGAATACCAATGATGGCAAATATTCCGGACGTGCGAAATAGAAGTCAACCGACTTCTTTTTTTTGTCTTTTTTTTGTTGTATAATAAGTATCGTCTATTTCTGTATTTTTTTGACAGTAAGAACAAGAAGGAGAATAAGAAATGAATACTCACGATTTTAATGAAGTTGTCAATCATATGAAGACTTCCGGCTTTGTTTATCAAGGGTCGGAAATCTATGGAGGCCTTGCCAATACATGGGATTTTGGGCCGTTAGGGGTAGAGTTAAAACAGAATATCAAAAATGCATGGTGGAAACGTTTTATTCAGGAAGATCCAAATAATGTGGGTATCCAGAGTGCTATTTTAATGAATCCCAATGTATGGGTTGCCAGCGGACATGTGGGAGGCTTCAGCGATCCGTTGATGGATTGTAAAGAATGTAAGTCGCGCTTTCGTGCAGATCAGCTGATCGAAGATGCGACCAATCATGAAGTGAGCCCGAATGGATGGACCAATGAAGAGATGGAAAATTTCATTGCGGAGCATGAGATCACGTGCCCAAAATGTGGAGCTAAAAACTTTACACAGATTCGTCAATTCAACTTGATGTTCAAGACTTTCCAGGGAGTATTAGAAGATGCGAAAAGCACGATCTATCTGCGCCCGGAAACAGCGCAGGGGATCTTTGTCAATTTCAAGAATGTCCAAAGAACAATGCGTAAAAAACTTCCTTTTGGGATCGGTCAGGTTGGAAAGAGTTTCCGCAATGAGATCACACCGGGTAACTTTATTTTCCGTACCCGTGAATTTGAGCAGATGGAATTGGAGTTTTTCTGTAAACCGGGAACGGATCTGGAATGGTTCGAATTCTACTGCAAAGCTTGTGTTCAATTCTTGAAAGACCTGGGGTTGAAAGAAGAGAATATTCGCTTGCGTGAGCATGCGAAAGAAGAATTAGCGCATTATTCCAATGGAACGAGTGACATTGAATATAATTTTGCCGATCCGATTGGCTGGGGTGAACTTTGGGGAATCGCAGACCGTACGGATTTTGACTTAAAGGCACACCAGACAACGAGTAAACAGTCTTTGGAATATTTTGATCCGGAGACGAATGAAAAATATATTCCTTATGTGATTGAACCAAGTGTGGGTGTGGAACGTTTATTGCTTGCCTTGATGTGTGAAGCTTACACCGTGGAAGAATTGGAAAGAGATTCTCGTGTGGTCTTAAAACTGCATCCGGCTTTGGCACCCTATAAAGTGGCCGTATTGCCGTTATCGAAAAAGCTTTCTGACCAGGCGATGGAAGTATTTGGAGATCTTTCTAAATCTTTCGCATGTACTTATGATGAAAACCAAAACATCGGAAAGCGTTATCGTCGTCAGGATGCGATTGGAACACCTTATTGTGTTACGATTGATTTTGATACCGAAAAAGATGGTTGTGTAACGGTTCGTGATCGAGATTCAATGCAGCAGGAACGCATTGCGATTTCGGATCTGAAACAATATATTGAAGAAAAGATTCAGTTTTAGTAGGTGGTAATTTGAGTTGGATCCGTGAAGAAGATATGCGGGCGATCCGTCAACAAGCGGATATCGTGGATGTGATCAGTCATTATCTTTCTTTGAATAAAAAAGGAAAAAATTATGTAGCGGTCTGTCCTTTCCATGATGATCATGACCCTTCTTTGTCGATTTCTACCGACAAGCAGATCTTTAAATGTTTTGTTTGCGGTGCCGGTGGAGATGTTTTTGGGTTTGTTCAGAAAATCGAGAACATTTCTTTCCCGGAAGCCGTCGTTAAAGTGGCGGAAATGATCGGGTATCCTCTTCGTGTGGATCTGCAAGTGGAAAAAAAGGTCCCGGAAGAGCAGCCCTATTTTGATTTGATGGAATCCTATATTCGTTTTTGTGCTTATGAACTCCAAAGCGAAGAGGGTCTCGTATGTCAGGAATATCTTCAAAAAAGACAGATCAATGAAGATATTCGCAATCGATTTCAAATCGGATATGCACCAGCTCAGGAGCGATCCCTTAATTTCTTTCGTGCCAAACGATATTCCGAAGAGTATTTAAAAGATACTGGGCTGATCCAAGAGGGAATGCATGGAATCACAGCTTCTTTTCATGATCGTTTGATGATCCCGATTCACGATGATCAAGGCCATCCGGTCGGATTTACGGCACGCCGGCTTTTGGAAGAGGAGTCGAGTCCGAAATATATCAATACCTCTTCGACCAAGATCTATGAAAAAGGGAATTTGATCTTTAATTATCACCGAGCTAAAAATTTTGCGCGTAAAAATAACCGCGTCATTTTAGTTGAAGGAGCCATGGATGTGCTCGCATTTGAAAAAGCCGACATCCATGAAAGTATCGCCTGTTTAGGGACAGCGTGTACCAAAGCTCAACTTTTGTTGATTAAGGCTCTGCGAGTGCCGGTCATCGTTTGTTATGACGGGGATCGCGCCGGACAGGAAGCCACATATAAGTTTTCTAAACTCGCACTGGAACATAACTTAGATATTCAGATCGTAAAAGCATTTTCCAATCAGGATCCGGATGAGATCTTTATGGCCAGCGGCCAGCAAGGCTTATTGGATCTGATTCGTAAGACCCAGTCTTTGGCTGAGTTTTATCTGGATTTTCTTTCAAAGCATTATGATCTGGACAATTATGAAGATAAAAAACGATTCGCATCAGAGATGCAGAATTGCATACAGAAAACATGCAATGAATTTGAAAGAAATACGTATTATACCAAGATCCGTACAATGACGGGTTTTGATCTAGATATCAAACAAGATGCTCCGAAAGCCGGTCCAACAAAACGAATGCAGACGGCGGCAATCTATGTCGAACAGCCTAAACAGGGACGTTTTCAGGCAGAAAGAGCTTGTTTGAATATGATCTTGTTGAGCAAGGATGCAGCCATGCGCTTTAAAGAAGAGATCGGTTTTTTTAAGGAAGATCTCTGTAATCGATTATCGTATTATTGTTATGATCTGTACCGTAAGAAGAATCGATTCGATTTTGATGAGTTGATTGCTATGATCGATGAGGAAGATCTGCGCAACTTCTTGCTTTCGATGCGGCAGGATCCTTATCGAATGAAACAATTTGATGAGCGTTATTTTACCGACAGCATGGATAAGATCAAAGAATGCACTTTGCAAGATCAGATCGATCAGATCAATCGTCAGATCTTAGAGACCCCGGAAGGGCAAGCGAAAATTGATTTGGCTTTGAAGAAAAGAGAATTAATTATTCAAAAAAACAATCTTCGTCGAAAGGATGGATAGTATGACAGATTCACAAACGAAAAGCACATTAAAAAAATTCAAAACATTGGAAGAAGCCCAGAATTATCTTTTGTCACAAAAAGATTCAGGGCTGGATATCTCGCAAAACCAGTTTTTAGATTCTATCACGGACCTGGGATTAGACGATGATCAGGTGGATGAACTCTTCTCATGGTGCGATGATAATGACATCGCATTTCAAGATGAAGATATCGATGAAGATTTTGATTTAGAATCTTCGGATGATGAAGAATTGGATTCGGATATCGATGAGACCAGTGATGAAGAAAGCTCAATTGAAGATGAAATCAGTCATTTGGAACAATCTTTTGCGAATTCATCGCACGCAAAGATCAATGATCCTGTGAAAATGTATTTAAAGGAAATTGGTCAAATTCCTCTTTTGGATCCCAAAGAAGAGCCCATTATTGCCAAACGGATCCAGGAAGGAGATGAAGAGGCGAAACAGCAGCTGATTTCGAGCAACCTTCGTCTAGTTGTTTCCATTGCCAAAAAATATGTAGGCCGCGGCATGTTGTTTTTGGATCTGATCCAGGAAGGAAACTGCGGTTTGATCAAGGCTGTGGAAAAATTTGATTACACCAAGGGATTTAAATTTTCAACCTATGCGACTTGGTGGATCCGTCAGTCGATTACTCGTGCAATTGCCGACCAGGCGCGGACGATCCGTATCCCTGTTCACATGGTCGAAACAATCAATAAGCTGACACGAATCCAGCGTCAGTTGGTCCAAGATCTCGGACGGGATCCGCTGCCGGAGGAAATTGCGGAAAAAATGGAAAATGTATCGGCTGATAAGGTTCGGGAGATCCAGAAGATTGCACTCGATCCGGTCAGCCTGGAGACACCGATCGGAGAAGAAGATGATTCGCATTTGGGTGACTTTATTGAAGATAAAGAAACGCTTTCGCCGGATGATTACACCAACAATCAGCTTTTAAAAGATGAAATCAATAACGTGCTGCAGGGATTGACGGAGCGTGAAGAAAAAGTTCTTCGTCTACGGTTTGGCTTGATGGATGGTCGTACCCGGACTTTGGAAGAAGTCGGCAAAGAATTTAACGTTACCAGAGAGAGAATTCGTCAGATCGAGGCTAAAGCTTTACGCAAATTAAAACATCCAAATCGCTCTAAACGTTTAAAGGACTTTGTGAAATCATAGTGAACGCTTCAAAGAGATTGGAAACCATCGTTTCTTTTGTGAAAGGGAAAGTGTTAGCGGATATTGGATGCGATCATGCTTATGTTGTGATCCAGAGCCTCTTGGAAAACCGCGTGCAAAAGGCGTATGCCTGTGATGTCTCTGAAGGCCCCTTAGAAAGGGCTAGAGTCAATATTGAAAGCTTTGGCTGTTCGGACAAGGTCCAATGTCTTTTGATGAATGGATTGGATGCCCTTCCTTTTGATGTCGATGTGATCGTGATTGCGGGCATGGGAGGTCTTTTGATCAAAGAGATCTTGATCAGGGGAATTCACAATGTTCATCCGGGGACCCGTTTGATTCTTTCTCCGCATAAAGACGCAAAAGCTTTACGTGAGTATTTGAGCCAACATGGATTTGTGATCCAACAAGAAAAAATCGTGAAAGATGGCCATTTCTATCCGGTGCTCAATGTTCTCTTTGACGGGGTCTCAAAACAAGATCTTACTCTCCATGAGAGATCTTTGGGTACGCATGTGATCAAAGATTCGGATTATCTTGATTACTTGCATCATGAAAAAGACAAATGGAAAAAGATCTTGGATCGTTTACCAGATCCGCAAAAAAAAGATGCCCTTGAAAAAATCAAAGACATCGAAAAAAATTTGAATGATTTTTAGAAAGACTGGAACGCCAGTCTTTTTTTACAAGATGCAATCGATGTCGACAGGCTCTGGTTTAGCCGCATCGGAAGAAACCAGACGACAAATTTGATCTGTCAGATAGGTGGGTGTGCTGGCTCCGCTGGTGATTGCGATATGATGACATGTACGGATCTGATCCAAATCAATTTCTGTCGCATCTGCCACACAGACAACATATGGGATCTTTGCTTCTTTTCCAATGGCAGCCAATTTTTGTGTGTTGTTGCTGGAAGGATCACCCACAACAATTAATCCATCCACATTTTGATCTTTTAAATCAAGGATCGCCTGCTGCCGTACGCGGGTGGCGTTGCAGATCTCATCGTGGATCAGGGCATGAGGATATTGATCTTTGATGGTTTGAAAGATCGACTGCAATTCCAGGATCGACATGGTGGTTTGATTGGTCACGAAGATCTCTCCTTCGATATGAGAAGGAATATCTTGTGTGGATTCAATCAAGATCACATGATCACTGCTGGAATAAATGGCTTCGGCTTCGGGATGTCCTTTTTTGCCCACATAAAAGACCCAGGCATTTTGTGTGAGATGATCCTGTACGATTTTCTGGGTCTGGGACACAAAAGGACATGTCGCATCGACGATCTGCAATCCTTTTTCTCTGGCTTTATCATAAACTTGAGGACTGACCCCATGCGCAGTAAAGATCACAATCCCATCCTTGATATCATCGAGCAGCTGCAAACGGGAACGGGAAGAATCTTCGATCGTCGTCAAATGATAATGAGCCAGCGCTTTTTTGACATAGGTGTTATGGACCAAATTTCCCAAGATCGTGATGGGTGTATCGGGGTTTTCCTGACGGCATTTTTTTGCCAAGGCAATCGCCTGCAAGACTCCGCCGCAGTATCCTTGTGGCTGTACACGTGTGATTTTTCTTTCCATGCCCCTATTATATCGATGTCTATTTGTTTTGGAAACTGAATTATGATATTATTGACTGGCTTTAGAGAGGTGATGAAGATGACGCAAAAGAGTATCATTCAACAAATCATGGAATTTGAACATTTTAAAACATTGACGCCAATACAGGAAAAAGTCGTATCCCGCAAGAACAAGACGCGCGATTTGATTGGTATTTCCAGCACGGGTTCCGGAAAGAGCCATGCTTTCTTTATGGCTATTTTTGAAATGATCGATCCCAGTCTGGAACAAGTTCAAGCGGTCATCAGCACACCGACTCGAGAATTGGCTTATCAGCTCTATGAACGTTGCCGAACTTTAGGGGAACATTTCGGAATCTCGGTCAAGAGATATACGGGCGGTACGGAACGAAAGATGTCGGGAAAACAGCCGCAGATCGTGATTGGAACCCCGGGGCGGATGAAAGATCTCTTCATCGATCAAAATACACTTCGTTTAGATACCGCTAAGATCTTTATCGTGGATGAAGCGGATATGACATTGGAATTTGGTTTTTTGGAAGATATTGATCAAATATTGTCAAAGATGGATCGTAAGATTCAAATGATGGTCTTTTCGGCTACGATCCCGGAAGCTTTACAGCCGTTCTTGAAAAAATATTTGTTTGATCCTTTGATCATTTCAATCGAAGACAGTGAAGCTTTTCAAAGCAATATCGAACATGTACTTGTGCCTTGTAAACATTTGTCGTATGCAGAAAAACTAGAGAAGGTCTTGCCGGCAATCAATCCGTATGTCTGCTTGATCTTTGCCAACACCAATGAAGAAGCAGCTTCCATTGCGACACAGCTGCGTCAAGCCGGTTATCCGCTTGTCGAACTGCATGGAGATTTGGAGTCTCGCCAGCGTACACAGGCAATCAAGAAGATCCAATCGCAAAGTGTCCCGTATATCGTAGCCAGCGATATCGCAAGCCGTGGAATTGATTTGGAAGGTGTAACGCATGTGATCTCTTGCGGGTTTCCTAAGGACCTGAAGTTTTACATCCATCGTGCCGGCCGTACAGGACGTGCGCAGCGAGATGGCTTGTGTATTGCCTTGTATCAAGAAAAGGATCAAAAAGCAATCCAGTCTTTGATGAATCAGGGCATCTCTTTTTTGCATCGTGATGTCCGGCAGGGGAATTGGATCGATCTGAAACCTTTTGGGGCCAAGCGCAAGCGTTCTAAAGATCCGCTGGCCAAAGAAATCGAAAAGATCGTTTCGAAAAAGGCTAAGAAAGTCAAACCAAATTATAAAAAGAAACAGCGTGAAGAAATCGAGAAGCTGAAACGGAAACGAAAAAGAGAGATCATTCAAAAAGACATTCAGCGGCAGAAAAAAGAAAGAGCGAAAGAAAGACAACGGCAAAAGAGGAATGCTCAATGATCTACCTGGGCAGTCATGTCTCTTTTAAAGCTCCCCACTATCTTTTAGGGAGCATACAGGAATCTTTAAGTTATGGTGCTAATGCATGCATGATCTATACCGGAGCGCCTTCGAATACCAAGCGGGTCCCTGTCGAACGGTTTCAAATTGAACAAGCTTTCGATTTGATGAAGCAAGTAGGTTTTGACTTGCAGCGCATCATTGTTCATGCACCTTATTTGATCAATTTGGCGAATACGGTTCAACCTGATCTTTTTGATTTTGGAGTTCGTTTTCTTCAAAGTGAAGTACAGCGCACGGCACGGCTGCATGCTTCGACTTTGGTCTTGCATCCGGGATGCCATTTAAAGGCGGGCTTGCAGACAGGAATCGATCAGATTGTCAAAGGTTTGAATCAAGTATTGGATAATGATTCTTCATCGGTTCGTATCGCCTTGGAAACCATGGCAGGGAAAGGCACCGAGATTGGATTTGAGTTTAGCCAGCTCAAAATGATCTTGGAGCGAATTCATCGACCTGATCGAATTGGATTTTGTTTAGATACTTGCCATATGCATGATGCCGGATATGATCTGCAAGATACAGAAGGATTATTACAGATGATCGATTCTCAGCTAGGTTTGGATCGCATCTTGGCGATCCATATCAATGATTCAAAAAATCCGCAGGGATCCAGGAAAGACCGCCATGCGAATATTGGAAAAGGCTGTATTGGGCTTGAGGCTTTAGCCCGAATGGTCCATCATCCGGTCCTACAAGAAGTCACCAAGATCTTGGAAACACCTTATATAGAAAAGCGACCTCCCTACAAAGAAGAGATCGCTTTGTTGCGAAAAAGTGCTTGATGCACTTTTTTTAGAATGCCTCGATTTCCTTTTTTAAGCGCGCTACCATTTGATGTTGTGGAATTTTTTCAATGATCTTGCCCTGCTTGATCAAGAGTCCTTCGTCTTTACCGCCGGCGATGGCAATATCGGCATGTTTGGCTTCTCCAGGTCCGTTGACGGCACATCCCATGATGGCAACTGTGATATTTTTATGGATTGTTTGAAGATACTGTTCCATCTCATTGACGACGGGTTCCATATCCCATTGTGTTCGACCGCATGTTGGGCAGGCAATCAAGTTGGGGACTTGATCCATCAGACGACAAGATTTTAACAGTTCTTTTACGATGGGGATCTCTTTTTGCGGGCTGCCGTTGACACTGATCCTGATCGTATTTCCAATTCCTTCCAATAGAAGAGGGCCAAGGGCCAGCGAACTTTTGATGGCGCTGGTCATTGTGGTCCCGGCTTCGGTTACCCCTAAATGCAAAGGGTATTCGAAAGTTTGGGCGGCCAAGCGATAGACCTCCAGACATAAAAGGGGGTCGCTGGATTTAAAGGAAAGGAACGTATCTTTGAAATCTAATTCTTCCAGAATGGCAACATGGCGCTGGGCGCTTTCGATCATTCCTTCAGCGGTTGGTCTCCCATATTTTTCGTGAATATCTTTTTCCAAAGAACCGCTGTTGATGCCGATTCGAATCGGAATATGATTTTCCTTGCAGGCATTTACGACTTTTCTTACGTTTTCTTTGGATCCGATATTTCCTGGATTTAAACGAATTTTATCGGCACCAGCTTCGATGCAGGCAAGGGCTAGCCGATAATCAAAATGAATGTCAGCGACCAGAGGAATATGAATTTCTTTTTGGATCTCTTTGATGGCTTGCGCATCGTTTTGATCCATGCAGCTAACGCGGATGATTTCACAACCCATCGCTTCTAATTCTAGGATCTGATCGATCACTTCATTGACTTTTTCAGTCTTGATATTGCACATGGACTGAATATAAACATGATCATTATGTCCCATGGTCAAATTTTTTATTGTTACTGCTCGTGTTTCCGTGCGTTTCATGAATATCATCTCCTGTCTTTTTAGTATACAAAAAGGAAGGGGAGAAGAACAAGTGACAAAAAAATGAAAGTGTGATTAAATAAGGTCCATAAGGGGGAACATATGGCTAAGTTTTTTCGAAATATCAAAAAACGAATGATCAGTTTCTTTACTAAGGGTGATTCAAAACCGACCGATCGGATTATCTCAAGACGAATCTTGGGATTTGCCAGCATAGTCACCATTTTTTTTCTTGTGATCTTTATCCGCCTTATTTATATACAAGTCTTTTCAAATGATCGATATACAACATTGACCAATGATTACACAAGCGTAACGCAATATATCAGCGCTCCGCGAGGACAGATCTTTGATCGCAACGGGAAAGTTCTGGCTAAAACGGTAGTCAGTCATAATATCGTCTATACTTCTCCTAATAATATGACAACAGAAGATTATCTGTTATATGCCAATCGTATCGTTTCTGTTTTTGATGTTGATACCCAAGAGTTTTCAAACAGCGATCGTATTCAAGCTTATATCACATATACTTCTTTTTTGGATGAAGATGATCCGCAATACCAGTGTCGTCATCTCTTTAAAGATTCGGAGTGGGAAAGTCTGCAAAATGGTACGATGAGCACCTCTCAACAGACACAGATCTTATACGATCGCATCAAAGAGGATGAAATCGAAGAGATGTCAGAAGATGAGATCAAACTCTATGTCATTTATAATCGTATGACGACGAAGAACAGTTCTTCTTTAGAGAACGTGATCTTAGAAGATATCAGCGATGATGATGTCGCTTATTTGGTGGAACATAAAACGGAGTTCCCAGGCTTTGATGTGGATTTTGGAGGATGGAAGCGAGAATATCCGTATGGGGAGACTTTATCGGATGTGATCGGCACAGTGACCACCAGCACTGAAGGGTTACCGATTGACTATGTCGATTATTATCTGCAAAAAGGCTTTCAATATAATTCACCAGTTGGAGAATCGGGACTGGAGTTCTATTACAACGATTACTTGGCGGGAGTCAGTGAAGAATCTGTTGTCACCTATGATTCGAATGGATTAGCGCATAAGGAAGTTACGCGTTCTGCTCAGAAAGGCTATGATCTATATCTGACGATTGACATCGATTTACAGGAAAGTCTCGATGCGAACTTATCGTCTGTTTTGAAAGAACATGGAGGAACGGAAGGTCGTGAAGAGTTTAAGAGTCTTTTCACATGCATGATGGACCCGAATTCTGGAGAAGTGTTGGCGATGTCGGGATACACGATGGATCTAGATACCAAGGAATTAACTTACTTCGCCTCAGGAAATTATGTTTCTTTGGTCAATCCAGGCTCCTGCATCAAAGGGGCAACGCTTTATATGGGACAAACCGAAGGCGTTGTTTCCATCGGGGAAGTGATCAATGATGATGTGATGAACATTGATGGGGAAGAATTTTCATCTTACAAAAAATACGGACCCGTTAACGATATTCAAGCATTGTCGGTTTCCAGTAACGTCTATATGTTCAATATTGCGATTCGTTTAGGGGGCGCTGCTTATGTAGAAGGCGAAGGGTTGAACATGCCCGATGTAGAAGGGACAATTGATTTGATGCGAAGTTATTATTCGCGTTTTGGTCTGGGAAATAGGACTGGGATCGATGTGCCGGGGGAAGCATCTGGATATATGGGGTATGCCAACTTGCCTGGATTCACTCTGAACTATTCCATTGGACAGTTAGATATGTATACTCCTTTGCAGCTGCTTCAATATGTATCTGTGATCGCAACCGGGGGTTCGATGTATCAGATCCATCTGATGGACCATATTACAGAAAGCGATTCCCAAAATGTGGTTGACAGTAATGGCGCCGTATTAAAAAGTACTTTAACGAATCAAGAATCCATTTCCCGAATTCAACAAGGATTCCGGGCTTGTGTGGCGGAAGGAAACTGCGGTACAAAGATCCAATCCCGTTTTGAAGCGGTTGCGGCTAAGACGGGAACGGCCGAAGTAGGCGAATATACGACGGCAAACCTTGTGGGATATGCGCCTTATGATGAACCTACGGTATCCTTTGCTTGCTCTGCTCCCACCAGTGCGGAAAATGAGCAATACTTGAAAGGAAATGCCTGTGTAAATTATGTTATTCCTGACGCTTTAGAGTCTTATTTTGAGCTCTATCCTGCCACTAAATAATCTTCTTGCCTAGAAATGTTGAATATGATACAATCCATACGTAAAATTTGTAAGGAGGACGGACCATGAGAGATCGTATTACATTTAAATGCTCTGTTTGTGGAGAAGAAAACTACATCGGAACTCGAAATAAAAAGAAACATCCTGAACGTATGACAGTAAAAAAATATTGTCCGAAATGTAACCAGAAAACAGAACATAAGGAGAAGAAATAAAAAAAGACCGGATTACGGTCTTTTTTATCAGGTGCATTTATGAATGTAAAAACATTGCCCTTAGGCCCCGTGCAGGCCAACTGTTATATTGTGACAAAAGAAGATCGTGCGATCGTGATTGATCCGGGAGATCTTTTTGATTTCGATTCGATCTTAGCGCAAGGACCTTATACCTTGGAAGCCATTTTGTTGACGCATGCGCATTTTGATCATATCCAGGGAGTGGATGCGATCATCCGGTCACATCCGGTTCCTGTCTATATTCATCCTCAAGAAATCGCTTTTCTTAAAGACCCTTCTTTGAATGCTTCAACTTCTTTTTATGAAATGGTCTCGATCCAAGCTCCTGCTTTGCCATTAAAACAAGGGAAGATGAAGATTGCCGATTTCGAGATCGAAGTTTTGTTTACCCCTGGTCATTCTTGCGGGTCAACTTGTTTCATCATAGAAAATACCTTGTTTTCGGGAGATACATTGTTCCAATATTCGATAGGCAGAACGGATCTGCCGACCGGGTCATTGATGGAAATGAAAGAGTCGCTGATTCGTCTTTCTTCTTTAGATGACCAGATGGTTGTCTATCCTGGTCACGGACCGAAAACAACGATTGGGCAAGAAAAACGCATGAATCCTTATCTTCTTTCTCTTTAGAACGAGTCGTATTCAAGATCTTGGATCCCTTGCATATCGTAATAGATACGCATGCGGATCTTTTTTTCTTTTTTGGAATACTTGCACTCCAAATAGGTTTCATGATCTTCAAATGTGACCACAACATCATTAACAAGAATTTCCTGCGTCAAGATCAGTTCTTGCGGATCTCCATCACAAAATCGAATTTGATTATTATGGAAAATCAATCCTTTGGCTTGAGAGATACATGCCAGATCGAACTGACTTTGACGATCACATTGGATCAAGGATGAACTTTGGGCAATATAGATGCTCAATAAGGAAAGAATCTGCACGAGAAGGGCAAAACAGTACAAGGCCAAAGAGCTGATGTACCCGTTAATAGATCTGCATTTGGAAACGATGATCTTGTTTTGTCCAGAAAATATAGATGTTTTCGTTTTCTTTTTCAAAATGAATGTGATCCACTCCTTCCATTAAGATCTCGTATCCATCACGTTTGACAAGGCGGTCCTTGTCTTGTTCGATACGGATTTCATCGTGTTGATAGATCATGCGCAGTTTCGATGGTTCGACTTGAATATCTTGCGAACAAGCCAGGATCTGACGCAGCTGCAAGATTGCCATTTGTTCCTGATGCAACGGTTCAAAGCCAACAATATACAGAGCCGTTTGTAAAAAGACCACACAAAGAAGGCTGACGATACTGGTGATCAAAAGAGCGAGCAAAGCTTCAATCAGAGTAAAACCATTCTTTGTTGATTGTTTCATGGATCATCCACCCTCCGCTTCTTTCAAATAGACCCAAGGCTCCTAACAGCAGGCTTGCACATAGACTGATCAAGAATAGGGCAAACAGAGCATCTCCGAATAAAAAACCGTTCTTATTCAATACGGACACGCCCACTTCCTAATTGAAAGACCAAAGAAATCGAATCTTGTTCGTTATGACAATGGATCGTATGTGCTTGAGAGATATTTCCTTTGGCGTTGTAATGATAGGTAAAAGGATCACATGTGATCGAGTGCGGATAATCAAATTGAATTTCATCAAAGATCGCATGATCCGTTTTGATCTCAACGGTTTTCTCTTCCTTATCCATAAATGCTTTCTCTTGGGTATAGACGCAATACGACAAAAATTGATTTCCAAACAACTTTAAAGACGACATAGAAGGACCTGTGATTTCCACCAAAGTGAAAAGGCTGACAATGAAAAGAACAAACAAAGCTTCTAATAAAGTAAAAGCATTATTGGCTGACGGCCTGACCATTGACAATCTCCACAGGGTTTCCGTTGGGACAGACGGCTTGCTCCTCTTTTAAGTAACCTTCACTGATCAGTTGCGACAGGGTCGGGATGGTATCGTTTTCGATCTCATAAAGCAAGATCTGTGAATCGATGACACTCAATAAGCTCTCGCATCCTTTGGCACGGATGATCTTTTCTTTTTGTTGGATATTCGGTAGAGTGATCAATAAAATAACGGTGATGATCAAAAGAACGATCATCATCTCGAGAAGCGTAAACGCGTTTTTTGTTTTCATAGCGGGTCTCCTTTCAAAATGTATTCAATAATTCCATCGGCATCAGCATGACCTGATAGACGATCAATACGACAGCGCCGACACTGAAATAACTCAGGACTTGGATCCAGATCGAGAGTTTCTTGATCGATTGGTCGATTCTTTTTTCCGTTTTCTTTTGATAGAGCTGTAACATGGCATGTAAGTTGTTCGAGCGGGAACCGATCAGATAATAATGGATGAATGCTTCATCGACTCCAATGTTTTTGAGCCCTTCGAGAAGGGAGCGTCCTTGTTTTAATTGTTCCTGAAGATTTTGGGCATAGTATTGGATAAAAGTATGTTCTTTAATCAAAGACAAAGTTTCCAAAGTTCGTTCTGTTGATATGCCGTGTCCTAAACAGGCCGACAACGCGGAGGCAAATTGCCAAGTCATCAAAGCATTAAAAAACGGAATCTTGTTCAAAAGATGCGATGTGGCATATATTCTCAGATCGTTTGAAAAATTTAGGATCAGGAAAGCGATCCCGCCGGTACATCCCAAGATCAGCCAAAACGATAAAAACGATTTGATCAATTGAATCCCTAAGAAGTCATCTGTCTGCGTGAACGATTGCATCGACGGCAAGATGGAACTCTCAAAAAAACTCACCATGAGAAAGGAAAAGATGAAAAGCGATACAGGATAGGCCATTTTAGCGACAAAGCGCATCGTTTTTCTTCGACCGGCCTCTTCTAAAGAAGTTGCACATTGAATCGCTTCTTTTAAAGGCAAAAGACGGCTTAACGCATCTAAGATCTGAAAATAGATCCCGCCAGGAGAACAAAGAATCGAGATCAGCGATTGCCCAGACTCTAAAGATTTCAAGATCTTTTCGTGATCTTTGAAAGTCTGTTGGATCATAAATGATGTCTGCAGTCCTTTATCCATCAATAACGGCAATTCCTCGATCTCCTCTTTGGAGATCTTGTACGTCGTATTGTGCTTGGGGATCGTGAATTCGATGTTGTGCAATCGCTTCAAGGATCTCATCAGAAAGAGTGCAGAAGTCTTCAGGATAAGCTTGATGTTCGATGGCGTAGTTGAGGTCTTTTCCGGATAAGATTTCATAAACGATCTCCTTTTTGTTAGGGGAAGCCTGATATAAACGCTGCCCAATAAGCATAGTTAAAGTGTTTTTCAATTCATATTTTGTGATTCCAAGATCATAAAGACGTTCGATGGCTTCCAAGGCATTGGACGCATGCAGTGTTGTAAACGCTAAAGAGCCGGTCAGGGCAGCACGCACCACCATTTTAGCGGTATAAGCATTTCGGGTTTCTCCAATCAGTATGACATCGGGATCGTGACGTAGTAACTCTTCGATTCCTTTTTCATAAGTAAAACCGATTTCTTCATTGATCTGTAGTTGAAGATATAAGGGATCTTCGATCTCGATAGGGTCTTCCAAAGACACAACTTTGTGTCCGGAGTTTTGACTGATCGCATGCAAGATCGCATGTAAAGTTGTCGTTTTTCCGGAGTTTGTCGGGCCGCAGGCAATCACAAGACCTTTGCGGGCATGAATCAGCTGTTTTAGAAAATCTCGATGGGCTTTCTTGGTCGTCAATTCATCAATGGTCATATTCACGTGGGTATTCAGGATTCGAATCACGCCCGTTTGCAAGTCTTGATTGCGAATTGTGCTAAAACGACAAAAGATCGTCTTTCCTTGGATCGTCCAAGTAAATTGTCCGCTTTGAGGAAGAAACGGATTGGTAAGATCCATTCCCGCGATATATTTTAAATACTCAAAGATCGACTGGTCCCATAGATCTTGGATCAAAGGAATCATCTGTTCCTGGATACGGAACTGAATGTCTAGATGATCATGGATCAAAGTAAGATGGATATCCGTTGCTTTGCGCGCTGAGGCATATTCTAAAAGTTGATGAAGATGTTCTTGTGTAGATGTCATACAGTATTAAATACGCAGAAAATCACAATGTGTCGCAAAAAGATCGACTTTTTTTAGAAGTTATTGACGAGAGCTTAAAAAAGATGCTATGATTCAAACCAGTAAAGCGTTGATTTAGAGTAGTAAAAGATGATTCTTTGAAAAGAGAACTGTCGGGTGGTGCAAGACAGTCAAAGGATGCTTTGAACTCGCTAAGGAGCTGATAAGTAATGTTATCCGTATTTTCTGCGATAAAGAAAAAAAAGAGGGCACGAGTTTTCGTGAACTAAGGTGGTACCGCGTGCAAACGTCCTTAGAGATAAGGACGTTTTTTTATTTAAGGAGGAATGAACCGTGTACGATCATCAATCAATTGAAAAAAAATGGCAGAAACGCTGGCTGGATGAAAAAACATTTGCCTGCGATACTTCTGATTTTTCAAAACCAAAATATTATGTTTTAGATATGTTTCCTTATCCAAGCGGAAACGGACTTCATGTCGGGCATCCGGAAGGGTATACCGCAACCGATATCATTGCCCGTAAAAAACGCATGGAAGGGTACAATGTTCTGCATCCGATGGGATGGGATGCTTTTGGATTGCCGGCTGAGCAATTCGCAATCCAAACAGGTCATCATCCAGCTGAATTCACTAAACAGAATATCGATCATTTCCGTGATCAGATCCAGTCATTAGGTTTCAGCTATGACTGGGATCGTGAGATCAGCACTTGTGATCCTTCTTACTATAAATGGACGCAATGGATCTTTACCCAGCTTTATAAAAAAGGATTGGCTTATGTGGATGAGATCCCTGTCAACTGGTGTCCGGAACTGAAGACGGTTTTAGCCAATGAAGAAGTCATCGATGGAAAAAGTGAACGCGGAGGCTATCCGGTCATTCGTAAACCCATGCGTCAATGGGTCTTGAAGATCACGGCTTATGCAGAACGTCTTTTAAAAGATCTGGATGAAGTGGATTGGCCTACTTCTACCAAAGAAATGCAGCGCAACTGGATCGGCCGCAGCCAGGGGGCCGATGTCATTTTTAAAATCGATGGTCATGATAAAGAGTTTACTGTCTTTACCACGCGATGCGATACTTTGTTTGGAGCTACTTATTGTGTCATGTCTCCAGAACATCCGTTTGTCGACGAAATCACGACACCGGAACAAAAAGAGGCTGTGGAAGCTTATCAGAAAATCTGTCAAACTAAATCGGATCTGGAAAGAACCGATCTCAACAAAGATAAAACAGGTGTATTTACAGGAGCTTATGCGATCAATCCTGTCAACCAGAAAAAGGTTCCGATTTGGATCAGTGACTATGTTCTCGCAAGCTACGGAACCGGAGCGATCATGGCGGTACCGGCTCATGATACGCGTGACTATGAATTTGCGAAAAAATTTGGATTGGATATCATTCCGGTTCTCCAAGGAGGAGATATTGAAAAAGAAGCCTTTACAGAAGATGGTGTTCATATCAATTCGGAATGGTTAGATGGCTTGAATAAAGAAGAAGCGATCGCGAAAATGATCGCTTGGCTGGAAGAGCATCATGTAGGGCAAGCCAAAGTCACCTATAAACTTCGGGACTGGTTATTTTCCAGACAGCGTTACTGGGGAGAACCGATTCCTGTGATCCATATGGAAGATGGCACGATGCGCACGGTTGAACTGGATGAGCTGCCGTTGGAACTGCCGGCCACAACGAATTTTAAACCTAGCGATACCGGAGAAAGTCCGCTGGCTCATTGTGAGGATTGGCTGCATGTAGAAATCGATGGTGTTAAAGGTATTCGAGAAACCAATACAATGCCGCAGTGGGCGGGATCGTGCTGGTATTATATCCGCTATATTGATCCGAAAAACGAAAAAGCGATTGGAGATCCTAAACTGTTAGAACACTGGCTGCCGGTCGATCTTTATGTAGGGGGAGCGGAGCACGCCGTGCTGCACCTTTTGTACGCTCGTTTCTGGCATAAAGTATTGTACGACTGCGGGGTCGTAAAATCGAAAGAACCGTTCCAGAAACTGTTCCACCAAGGGATGATCTTGGGCTCGAATGGCGAAAAGATGAGTAAGTCTCGAGGCAATGTCATCAATCCGGATGAGATCGTCGCAAGCCATGGGGCGGATGCACTTCGCGTTTACGAAATGTTCATGGGACCCTTAGAAGCCGCATTACCATGGTCTACGACAGGATTGGATGGAACGCGTAAATGGCTGGAGCGCGTCAACCGATTCTATACCGAAGTCGCTTCTATCACAGACGAAAATGATCATGCTCTGGATCGTGTTTATCATCAGACAGTGAAGAAAGTATCTCACGATATCGATACTTTGAACTTTAATACTGCCATCTCGCAAATGATGATCTTTATGAATGAGTGCTATAAACAGAATACGATCTATGTAGAATACGCCAAAGGATTCTTAAAGATGTTCAGCTGTTTTGCACCTCATTTAGGAGAAGAGCTATGGTCAAGCATCTTCCATCAGGAAGCTTCGATTGCCTACGAAGCTTGGCCAACCTATGATGAAGCTATGCTGGTTGATAAAACCGTTACAATTGTTGTTCAGGTCAACGGCAAGGTCCGTGCCAAGTTTGAAGCGGATGCCAATGCCAGTGAAGAACAGATCCAAAAGATGGCGATGGAACAAGAAAATGTACAACATCAAATCGAAGGAAAAACGGTACGCAAGGTTATTGTCGTGAAAGGCAAGATCGTAAACATCGTAGCGAATTAAAAAGAAAACAAGCAACTTTGTCAAAATGATGAAGTTGCTTGTTTTATTAGTGATCCATTGAAAATTTCATGAAAATGATTTCAACATTGAAAAAAATATGAAAACT
>NZ_CALVBG010000014.1 GCF_944325745.1 uncultured Faecalicoccus sp.
CTTTTCTTGCTGTTCTTTACGATCACTGTACAGTTCTTTGATGATAGGCAACATAGCCCACATATAACCAAATGTCTGCATGTGTTCTTGAGAGAAGCAAGTCAGGTTTCCATACCACCAATGCCAGAAGGATTTATTTAATGTCTTTTTTGAAATCTTTTTCATAATTAAATATCCTCCTCGTCATCGTCGTCAGAAGCAGCTGCCGTAGCAACACCTCCGGCTTTCATCATCGTTAACTGGTAGTTGATCAATGCGAATGCGGCACCAACTGCTGTAGCGGCCAACAAAGTCAGACCCATAGATTTAGCAGCTGCGAAACCGAATACGAAGTAGATCAAGTCAGTTGACTTAGAAATAACAGATTTTAACAAGATAGCGATACCAACTGCAGGTAATACAGCACCAACAGCTAACAACGCTTTAACGTACCACATATCAGTGTTCAATACGCTGAAGATCTCCTGTACAGCAGTAGATCCGTAGTAGCACAATAATGTAACTGGCAAGAAAGACAATACGAAGTGAGAAACTAAAGGCATGATTGTGTCGACTTTACCAACAACTTCGATGTTTCCTTTATCCAATTGAGCCCATCCATAGTGCTGCCAAATCAGGTTGAACATTGCAGTTCCGTAGAACAATGAGATACCGATTACACCAGTCATGGCTGAAATAGTAGAAGCTAATCCTTGAGCATCAGCTCCACCGAAGTCCCATCCAGCAGCTTTTGCACCAACATAAGCCAATGGGATACCAATATAAGAAACGGCACGTAAGTCAGATGCAACAGTTCCACCAGGTGTAACTAATGCGATCCACATTACCTGCATTGGAATACCAATCAGGATACAACCTTGGACATCACCCATGATGATACCAACGATGAGAGATGCAACCAACGGACGGTTTAACGTATAGTTACCAACAGTTGTTCCCAAACAAGCAATGGTACTTGCAGCTGTACAGCTCATGATACCAATCAAGATTGCTTGAAATAAAGACATATTTTCTCTCCTTTACTTATATATCTATATTCGGTACTACTCCCAATTAGTAACCAAATTTAGATCTGAATTTTGGCCAAGATCCGATTGCAGTTTCTTTCAACAATGCGAAATAAACATCGTATCCGGCATTTGTCATTGCTTCGCAAGCCTCAGCTTCTTCCTGGATCAAAGACTGGTTGTTTCCTAATTTGATTGATCCTGGACGGTCATTACATGGACCAACGACAACTCGCTTAACATCATTTGGAACAAATCCATGATCAACAAGGATCTTCTTCATATCAACAGGATTCTTTGTGATCAGGAAGTATTTCTTTGGACTGTTTACAACAGTATCTGCTTTTTCCAAGAAATGCTCCATTGTCCAGATAAATACTTTTTTATCTGTACTAGCCTTGAAAGACTGTTTCAAAACAGGCGTATTTGCTGCTTTGTCATTGACCGCGATGATACCGTCACATGGATATTCTTTAGACCAGCGTGTAACGATCTGTCCGTGGATAATGCGGTCATCCACACGAATAAAACTAATCATTTTAACTTCTCCTCCTTTAGTTTATGATACGACATCCTCGACTAGATATCGTCATCATCATCATTTGATTCCGTTACGAAATCACAAAGACCCGTGCGTCCTTCGCTTAGAAGTGTCTGTTTCAAAGTTTCTCTATCCATATTATCTTTCATTAAGACGGCAGAAACAGCACATGGCATATTCACACCAGCAATAACAAGTGTATTAGCCAAAAGTCCTTTTTCATCCAAAACACTCAAAGCATTCGTAAAAGGGGAACCACTCAAGATATCAGCCAATAAGATCACTTCATCATCACTCTGAAATCCCGATACTAATTCACGGAAGTTTTCCGCAAATTCATCTGCGCTCATTCCATCCTTCAATGATGTGCTCAAAACATCTTCACGATCTCCTGTCATCATTTTGACAGCGCTGTGCAAACCTGGCGCAAACTCACCATGACTAACCATAACTACATACTTCATGATTTTCTCCTTCTGCCTTTCAGGCATAATTTCACACGTCATTTTGACATTTTACACACAATATGATACCCCCTTTTATACATTTCGTCAATGAAATTAAAGGGGTTACAAAACGGTTAAAAGAGGATAAATAACGTAAAATAAAGCGTTTTATAAAAAATAACAACTTAAAAAATTTTAACAAATGATCAAACAAAACGGAAATTATGAGATTTGTTTAAATGTAAAACTTATCTATAAAATAGAACATTATAATGTTTGTGTCAATAGAAGAGCGTAATTTCACATAAAAAAAGATGGGATCTCCCATCTCTAAAACCAGGCAAGGATGTCGCCAATATGACGCAGCAACAACACGCCGACCAAACAAAGGATCGGGATCGCCACCATGATCCAATACCCGCGCGTAACTTTCTTCTCTAATTTTTTCCAGTTCTCCATGGAAAAATAGTAACGGTCATCTCCCGTCTTATAAACGACTTCATCTTCCATAAAATTGGCAATCGTATAAGAGATCACCGATGTCGAAAGCTTTACATCTTTGAATTTTTCGATGGGAATCGCCGTTTCAGGAGACGTTGCTTTTCTTTTGATAAAAGCATCCATCACAATACGAGCTGCCGTTTTGCGTGCACTGTTATCTTTTTTGCTCATAGGTCTTATTTCCCTTTCTTCTTGTTCGCTTTATAAGCTTCCATTCGCTTCTGGATCTCAAAAGCCATTTTCTTGGTCACGATCATTGAAGGATCTTTCATGAAATTCACATCGTATCCAGGCTTGAATCCGGTTGTTTTCGAAACACGGGCCACACTGCGGTAACGATAGAACTTCTTTTCGTAAAAGAATCCCTCATCATAAAACCAAGCTCTTCGCTTGACCAGACAATCCATCGCAAAGCTGACGCAGCAAGCCGCCAACACTAAAAAGCCCATGGCATACATCCAGTCTTGATGGCTGATTGCCTGATAGATACAGGCGCCGACACTGAATAGCGCAACCACGCTATAGATGGAAAACCAAAGCTTATACTCCTCAAAGAAATCATATGGTTTATGATGATTTTCCATGTACTCCTTGCGATTCTTATTATGCTCCATCAGCTGTTTGACGCCGCGGTACATCTCATAGATGCCAAATCCCAACAAAGCCAAAAATACAACGATAGAAAGAACTTCCCCATTCATATCTTATCTCCTCAAATCTGTAATGCTCATTATACAACAAATCAAAACGGAAACAACGGATTTTATCAAAAATCCCAGTCTTTCTGTTCAATGATCTTTGCCTCCACGCGATCTTCTTCAATATCGATCACCGCATAACTGGGCTCCTTGCCCGCCCGCGGCAGCCAAGGCGAACCCGGATTGACCATGAGAATTCCATTTTGATCCGTGATCTTGGAAATATGAGTATGGCCATAACATACGATATCACAGCCGTACTCCTGTGCCAGACGCTCTAAATTCTTCTCGCGATAAAGATACGAACAGCGATGAGAATGCGTCACATAGATCCGATGAGAACCCACTTTGATCCGCAGATCGTCCCGAAACTTTCCAAAATAATCATTATTCCCGCGCACAACCAGCCAGCGAGGATAATAGCGAGGATCATCTTCTAAGTCTCCGCAATGAATCAATGCGTAAGCATCTTTATATTTTTCTTCTAATCTATCGAGAATCTCATTTCGAGAATGCGTGTCACTCACTACCACGATCTGCATTATTCTAACTCCTCAAATTTCATTTCTTCCATGACTTTATCCGATTCCCGCATGGCCTTTGCGTTTTTCTGCCCGACATAACGCAAGACAAAAGGATTGTACAGATGCTTTGTCTGGTCTTCTTTTCCTTGCGGATAGCGGATCACAAAACCATACCGATACGCATTATCTTCCAGCCACGTGATCTTCTGCATCACAGTTTCATCAACCGTTTCCAAGATCTCTTCATAATTCTGTTCTTGAGCAACAGACTCCTTTTCCAAACATTGACGGACCCAATCCGTATAGCCCGTTAACGCAACCGTATAGCCCAGCTGGAATTCATTTTGTCCGGCCGGCAAGAACACTTCATCGCTATACTGGTCATTCAAAGTAGTCCAAGAAGTATATTCTGTAAAAACTTGATCATAAGGAATATACCCCTTTTCCAAGCTGAGAGTCTGACCTTGTCCGATCATCGAGCGATAAGCCTCATCCATATTCTGAAAAGCTTTTCCCGCTTCTTCTTTCAACATTACGCCTTGTACCGAAACTAAATGGTCCGGGACATATTTATAAACAGAAGTCGAAGTATTCAACACGATCAGCGGTGAACTCGGATCCGAGATCAATGTCATCTGCTCATGGCTGGCCAGCTCATTTTCATAGAAAGTCGTCAGATCCAAATAAGAATAGTGTTCCAGTAAAGTTTCCAACGTACTCATACTAAAATGAGAGCGATACCGATTCACAAAATTCACGATATACGCATTGCTTTCGTCTTGCGTCTGCTTGGCAACCGAATATAAACGACAATACCGAATATCAAAACCCGGTTCCTCTATAAATTCTAAAAATTCCTCCGGTCGGATCTGATTTGAAATAATATATTCAATATCTTCACTGTCCAGGTGCTGAAGGATCGTATCGCGATTTTCCTCCGTCGCATAAGGGTAGCGAGCCAGCGGATCATATGTCTGGTTCATGGCCCAAAAACAGGTCACAAAAATTGCCAGACAAACCAGAATCAAAATCACTCGGACCATTAAGACTTTTCTTTCTTCCATGGATTTACCTCGCGGGTATTATATCACGATTTTTCCGCAGAGTGGAGCTGCTCATACAAGGCTTGCGCCGTTCGTTTCGGCAAGACCGTTTCCAGCTCCTCTACTGAAGCCGCCTTGATCTGCTTCATCGATTTGAACTTTCGCAACAACTCTTTTTTGCGCTTCGGTCCAATCCCTTCGACCAGATCCAAAGCGGAACGGGTCATGGATCGCGATCGCAGTTTTCGATGATACGTAATGACATAGCGGTGGACTTCATCCTGCATCCGGGTCAAAAGAAAAAACAACGGTTCTTTTTTATCCAGCGGGATCTCTTCCAGATCTTCGTTCATCAAAGCTCTGGTCGTATGACGCTCATCTTTGACAAGCCCGGCAATGCACAAATCCAATCCCAGACCTTCTTTGATCATTTTGGCCGCCTGGATCTGCTGCGCCCCGCCATCGACCAACAACAGATCCGGCATCGTTTTATCTTCCGACAACAAGCGAAAATAACGGCGGTATAATACTTCTTTCATGCTGTCGACATCACTGCGATAGGTATCTAACTTATAATGACGATATTGACTCTTATCGGGTTTCCCATCTTCATAAACGACCAGACCGCTGACATTGAAAGCCCCCTGGATATGCGAATTATCAAAGAGTTCCACTGTGTGGATCGGTTTATTGAATAAAGTGTTCAGCTTTTCATTAGCAGCCTGCAGATCTTGATCTTTACGCAAAGTCAGCTCGAATTTTTGATCATGGGCTTCCTTCGCATTTTTCAAAACCATCTCGACCAGAGACCGCTTTGTGCCCCGCTGCGGAATATGAACACGACAGCCTAACACATCTTCTAAGACGTCAACCGGTGTTTCTGGCGGAACCAAGATCTCCGTGGGGATCATATTTTCCTGATAGTACTGCAGAATGAAGCTCAAAAAAGCTTCCATCGGTTCTTCATACAATTCCTGGATCGCAAACGTTCGTTCGATGATCTGACCGCTTCGCAAAAAGAAACCTTGCAAAGAAATATACCCTTTGTCCGCATAGAAGCCAAAAACATCCCGGACTTTTCGGTCTTTGAGATCGATCGTCTGTTTCTCCATCACATGATCGATCGACTGCAAGATCTCATAGTATTCCTGGGCTCTTTCAAAAGCCATCGCTTGAGAGGCCTTTTCCATCTCTTCCTGGACCTGTCTGCGGATCCAGCCCGGATCTCCTTGGAGAAACCGCCGGATCTGTTTGCGGATCTCTTCGTTTTGTTTCAAATCGATTTTTTGAAAACAAGGCCCCAAACATTGGTGCATATGATAATACAGACACGGTGTTTTTGGCATCGATTTACATTTACGGATCGGAAAAATACGATTGATCAAACGAACGATATCAAAACACGACTGTGCACTGGGATACGGTCCAAAGACCTCGTCCTTGCTTCGTTTGATTTGACGTGTCATGCGAACCGTAAAATAAGGCTCTTTGGACATAGCGATATAAGGGTAGCTTTTATCATCCATGAACATGATATTAAAGGGCGGATGATTTTTCTTGATCAGGTTGATCTCCAGCAGCAACGCTTCTTTTTCCGAACCCGTGACGATAAATTCAAAATCATGGATCTTGGAAACCAGACGCGTGGTCTTATTATCGTGGACACCATGAAAATAGCTTCGTACCCGATTTTTTAACACTTTGGCCTTTCCCACATAAAGGATCTTTCCTTTTTTATCCTTCATGATATAACAGCCCGGCTGATCCGGCAAAAGAGCCAATTTATTTTTCAATAATTCCGATAGCGCCATAAACACCTCTTATTTCAGTTCTACGATCGTAGCCCCTAATCCGCCCTCGCTAGGGCCGCCCGAGGCTGTACTTTTAACCACCGGATGTTTTTTGAGATCCGCCAAGACTGCACTGCGCAATCTTCCCGTCCCCATTCCATGGATGATCCGTACTTGTTTGACATGATGAGCCACACATTGATCCAAATAGTGATCCAAAGCGCGCAGCCCTTCCTCAACACGATATCCGATGATATTCAATTCTAAAGGAACCGAAGAAAAGGTCTTGTCCGTGTGTTCCTTTTTGACTTGAGAAACGGCTTGGATCTTCGGCCGTTTGATTTTCTTTAATCCATTGGTCTTGACCTTCAATTTCATCCCATTCGCCAGTACCGTGGCCTCTTTTTTGCGTAATTCTACAATCTCTCCATGCGTAGAAAGACTTTCGATCTGCACATAATCTCCAACGGAAAAGGATTCCTTTTCATCGCCTTCTTCTTGATGGAAACGCAAAGCATCCATATCCCGCAAATATTTTGCCCTTTGATGCGGCTTGATGGTCTGGGTCTGGCGCATTTCTTCATAGAGTGTTTCCATCTGTGCTTCCTTTTCTTGAAGAAGACTCTCTAAACGGCTATCGTATTCTTGATCAAAACGCTTCTTCATCTTCTCCCATTTTTCTTTTTCCTGGGCCGCTTCTTTTTGAAGCTGGTGAGCCTTTTGGATCAACTGATCAAATCGTTCCTTTTCCTGTTCCACTTCATTTTGAAGACGTTCCAGTTTTTCCAGTTCCTGACTGTTTCGATCTTTGTTCGCCTCTTTGATGGCCTGCGCTTTTTCCAAGATACTCGCATCCAAATGATATTGGCGAGCGATGGAAAAGGCATAACTGGCTCCCGAAACCCCGGGAATATAGCGGTAGGTTGCCTTTAATGTCGTTTCGTCAAACTGCATGCTCGCAACCAGGATTGCCGGGTTGGTCTTCCCGTAGCTTTTCAAAGCGTTAAAATGCGTACTGGTCAACACCGTACATCCTTTTTGGATCAGATAATCGAGGATCGCAATGGCCAAAGCGCTTCCTTCTTGCGGATCGGTACCGTTTCCGATTTCGTCCAATAACACAAAAGAATGCTGATCGCTTTCGGCACAGATCTTAGCTAACGAAGCGATATGGCTCGAGAAGGTCGATAGATCGTTTTCAATCGATTGCTGGTCACCGATCGTAAACCACATCGAATCATAATAAGGAATCAATGCGCGATGTGCCGCCACCGGAAAACCCGCATGGGCCAAAGCAACAAACAATCCGATCGTTTTTAAGGTCACCGTTTTCCCGCCCATATTCGGACCGGTGATCATCAAAGCTTTTTGTTCATTTTGCAGGCGATAGGTATTTCGTACGACCTTCTTAGGATCAATCAAAGGATGGCCGGCATTTTCTAAGATCAAAGTATGATCTCTTTTTTGGATCTGGGGAACGACCCCATCTTTTTCCAGACACCATTTTGCCTTGGCGAAAGCCATGTCCAAAAGTGTCATCGTTTCTAAATTGGCCAAAAGCGCCTGTGATCTTTTTTTGACCCGTAAAGACAGATCCTGACAGATTCGCGCCTTTTCCGCCTCGATCTTAGATAATGTCATTTGGATCTGATTATTGAAAGTGACAAAGCTTGACGGTTCCACATAAAATGCCAGTCCGCTTTGTGACTGCCCATGGATCATCCCGCCAAAAGCATTTTTATCACCGGCTTTGACAAGAACACACACTCGTCCCTGGATCGATGTCGTCAGCGATTCCATCAAAGAAGAACTGTGTTTTTTGATAAAATCACGAGTTCTTTCATTGAGTGCTTTACGAACATCCATCAGCTGATTGCGACAATGGACCAATTCCGCCGAAGCATCTTCTTTGATCGATCCTGAAAGATCGATGCAGGAATCGATTGCCGTCTGCAGATCGTGGATGCGCTCCATGGAATCTGCGTACTCTTTTAACTTAGAAAGATCCGTATCGTGTAAAGCGTTGATCGTCCGATGACATGTCGAAAGAAAGAGCGAGATCGCTGCCAGTTCACTGGGCTGCAAGGTCATCTGTTTTTCTGCTTTTTGGACACTTTCTTCGATGTCGCTGCATCCCTGAAGCGAAAGCGTACTCCCTGTGCGAAAGAATTCGATCGCATCCCGAACCAGGTCCAGCTGCTCCTTGATGGAAAACAGATCCTGGCTGGGCAAGGCTTGTTCGATGCCCTGACGGCTCAAAGAAAAGGAAGCCTTGGACGCAAACTGCGACAAGACTTTATCAAAATCAATCGCATGATTCAATTCATTTCGAAACACTTGTTCATTCTGTTTCATGATGGATCCATCCTTCCCAATAGTCGATCATTGAATCGATGGCCGGGTCCCACGCCCGCAAAACCGACTGATTCAAATAAACATCCCCATATTGTATCAGCGGAAACCGCAGAATCAATGAAAGCACCGCCCCCAGCAAAAACACTTTGACAATTCCCAGCACAAGCCCCAAAAGATGATTCGCAAACGATAACACTGTTTTCTTTTTGGAATGCAAGGCAAACGCCAAGAAACGATAAAGGATCCGCAAGCCAAAGAACAGGATCAGAAACCACAAAAAGGTATTCACGATCTGTAAAGCAGAATCTTGCAAGCGTTCCAAGATCTCAAATTCAGAACGGGCTGTCATCAAAGGGATCTCCCTGGCAAAAAAAGGACTGGCCAAAGTCGAGATCACCATAGTGGCCATCAACGTTAAAACGTCCCCTAGCTGGCGCACAAAACCTTTGCGGTATGCGAAAAATAGTATAACGATCCCAAAAATGATCAATCCGAGATCATAATAAAAAAAGTAACGTGTATTCAAACTCATATACAGTATTCTAACATATCCCAAACCCAGTGAGGAGTTTTTCAAATATCGGGATTGTGTTACACTGGAAATGGTGATTTTATGGCGACAATAACGAAAACAATGACCAAACAAGAGATCGAACAGCTTAAAGAAAAATTAAAACCTTTTACTCTAAAGCTCACACAGCCAGAGTACACTTTCTATCAGATCAAGACAGAAAACTGCACGATCACGGCCTATACATCCTTGAAAGTTGTCTTTCAGGGAAAAGATCTGGATTGGCTGGAATCAAATGACGCGAAAGATGACTATCCCCAAGCTGGCAGCGATGAAGTAGGGACCGGCGATTATTTTGGTCCGGTCACAGTGGCCGCCTGTATCGTCGATGCCAAGGCCGCTGTCCAATTAAAGCCGCTCGGGATCCAAGACTCCAAACAGATCACCGATCCAAAGATTCGAAAATTGGCCGCCAAGATCAAAGAGGTCTGTCCGCATTCGATCCTGGTTGTCCAAAATGCCAAATACAATCGAGTTCATCAAAGTCATAATATGGTCGACATCAAATGCCGGCTGCACAACCAGGCCTACGTCAACCTGAAAAATAAAGGATACACCTTGCCCGAAAGGATCATCATCGATCAGTTTGTCCAGGAAAAAAGTTACTATCGTTATCTTCAAAACGAACAAAATGTCATTCATGGGATCCATTTTGAAACAAAAGCGGAAAATAAATATTTAGCAGTCGCCTGTGCCAGCATCTTAGCCCGCAATGCGTTTTTAGAAAGCTTGGACAAAATGGAAGAAGCTTATGATTTTCATTTTGAAAAAGGAGCCGGTCCCAAAGTGGATCAATGCGCGCAGGCTTTTGTGGACCGCTTTGGACCGCAAGAGCTTGAAAAGGTCGCCAAACTGCATTTTAAAAATACCGAAAAGCTACATTTTACAAAACTTTAACCCTGTGAGAAACGAATCCATCTTATATTTAAGATATGAAATGTTCAAAATGGGTTCGTCCTCTGATGTGGATCGACCTGATACTCGCATTGGCTTCAATGATCCTTTACTTTGTGGACCCCTTCGCTTTGTTGGAAAGTCCGCAAAGATCAATTTACAATCGTTATCTTTTTTTACCGTTCTTTTTCTGTTTCTGTTTGACGATCGGTATTTTGGCATGGACGCAGTGGAAAATGCCGCGTCCCATGGATTGGTCACAAATAAAATGGATCTTTCGCAGCCGCATCCTCTGTTTGATCCTGGCTGGAATCGGAATCGTTGTTTTTTTGTATCGTGTCCTGATTCCTGTCATCGAGATCCCTTATCTTTTTTCGCCCCAAACAATAGATTTAGATCATGTTGAATGGACAAGCGACATCGAAACCATGACCTTCTCGATTTCCGGCATCGACCCGCAAGGAAATACGCAATCCTTTGCCTTGGATCCGCTTTTCTTTGCGGAATCAAACCCCGACACCCTCCAGCTTCAGTACCTTCCCTTTTCACAAACTGTCATCAATATCCAGCCCAAATAAAAGCAGCCCTCTAGGACTGCTTTTCTCCACGATTAACTTGAACATCCACATGCGTCTGATACGTCAGCTGGACCAGTTCCACACCGGCATCGCGAAACATCTTCTTGCTGGCGACGTTCTCATCCGTGCCGCTATATTTATCACTTTCATAAACGACGCATCGAATTCCTGACTGAATGATCGCCTTGGCACATTCGTTGCACGGAAACAACGACACATAGATCGTACAGCCGCTCAAAGATTGAATACTGTTAAGGATCGCATTCAGTTCCGCATGCACGACATAAGGATACTTTGTGTTTAAAAACTCGCCTTCTCTTTCCCAAGGAAATTCATCGTCGTCACACCCTTTAGGAAACCCGTTGTAGCCTAAGCCGACCACTCTTTTTTGGGCATTGACGATACATGCACCTACTTGGGTATTGGGATCTTTGCTTCGTTTGGCACTTAAATGCGCCATGGCCATAAAATATTGATCCCAACTTAAAACATCATTTCGTTTCATCTGTTTACTCCTTGTCTAACTGCTCTAATACTTTCGCAAAAATCGGATCCAGCGGAGCATCCAAGCTCATCTTTTCTTTTGTCGATGGATGAATGAACTCAATATGGGCCGCATGCAGCAGCTGGCCCTTGGTATCCATCGTCTTTCGGTACCCATATTTCGGATCCCCCACCACCGGATGTCCAATATATTGCATATGTACACGGATCTGATGCGTTCTTCCTGTCTCTAATAAACAAGAGACCAGGGCATAATCTTTATAATTTTTAAGGACGCGAAAATGAGTGATCGCCGGTTTCGAGTTTTTGGCGGTAACCGCCATCTTCTGTCGATCCTTTTCATCACGGCCGATCGGGGCATCGATCGTCCCATGATCGTGATCGAAGGGATGATGGACCAAAGCCAAATATTCCCGATGGCACGTTTTATCTTGAAGCTGTTTGGCAATCTCCTGATGCGAATGATCATTTTTACAGATGATCAATAGCCCGCTGGTATCTTTATCGATGCGATGAACGATCCCCGGGCGCAATTTCCCGTTGATTCCGCTGAGATCCTGACAATGAGCCAACAAGCCATTGACCAGTGTTCCCGTATGGTGTCCCGGTGCCGGATGCACGACCAATCCTTTGGGTTTATTGATCACAACCAGATCAGAGTCTTCATACACGATATCCAGATCCATGGGCTCCGGCAAGATCTCTACTTCTTCGGCTTCCGGAAGATCCACTTGGATCTGATCTTCTTCCTGCACCGGATAGCTGGCTTTTTCAAGAGAACCATTCACTAAGATCCTGCCGTCCTCTAACAGTTCTTTGATGCGGCCGCGCGATAAGTTCAAGGCTTGGGCCACTGTTTTATCCAAACGTTCGCCGTATGTGATACATTCTAAAATTTCTATCGACATCTTTTTTTCTCCTGAACTTCATCCCAGATTGCACAGGCAATCAGGCAGGCAAAGCCAACTGTGATACAAATATCGGCAACATTGAAAACCGGAAAATGCCAGCCGAAAAGATTAAAGCTGAGAAAATCCCGGACATAGCCTAACCAGAGCCGATCGATCAAATTGCCCAACGCCCCGGAAAACACCAATGCCAAACATAGCTGTGTTCGGGCATCGTTGCTTTTGATAAACATCCATACGACCACCACCAGGGCCACTACGGTAATGATCGCAAAAAACCAGATGCCAAAGCCTTCAAACAAACTGAAGCCCGCCCCGGTATTTTGTACATACGTCACTGTAAAAAAGTTTTTGATGATCTCCACTCTTTCATAAAGAGATAAAGATCGCTCAATGGCCCATTTCGTCCATTGATCCAGTCCCAAAGTCAAAAGTATCACGATCAATGCGACGCAAATCGTTATCAATTTATTTTTCATATCTACCTTTCATTAAAATGCCTTGTTTCTGCGATGTAAGAAGAACATTTTGACAAAGAGCCAAACCCCCATCAAAAGAGCCACCACCAGCATCACAAAACCGATCATAGGGATCCCTAGGATCTTAGGCTCCATATCTGTCGTACAAATCAAGCACGATCCCAACAACAAAGCCGCAATCAAAATGCAGACAATGAGGCGATTGACCATGCGATCGATCTTGGCAATCGGCGCATCGCTGCCCATCAAGTTCAAATTGACCTTGATTTGACCATGCTGGAAGAGTTTTAAAACATCGCTGGTCTGTACCGGGATATCGATCGAACGCGATAAGGCTTCCAGGCTGCGTTTGATCGTTCGCGTTGCTTCTTTGGATAAATCAAACTGCGTCAAGGTCGCTTTATGATTCGCGACGATCTGTGCCATGCTCGAGTGCGGATCCAGCGTCAACAACGTCCCGTTCATCGTCATCATGCTTCTGGCAAGCATCGAGATTCCTTTGGGCAAAGAGATCTTATACTGGTGACAGATCGTAAAAATATCTTGTACCATTTTTGCCAGATCCATGCTCGCAAAAGACTGATCCATATATTGCGCCATGAACATCTCGATCGAATTGGTAAATGCCGTATAGTCGATTTCCTGTTTTGTGACTCCGATCGCCAGTATGGAATCGACAACTTTGCCGACATCATTGGTTGCCAAGCCGCGAATCGCCTCTTTTAAGATCTGGCGGTCACGATCTTCCAAGATCCCCATCATGCCAAAGTCGATCCAGACGATCTTATCCTCCCGGATCCGAATATTGCCCGAATGCGGGTCGGCATGGAAGAAACCATGTTCTATGATCTGAGAAATATAGTTGTACGCTAATTTATCCGCGATTTCCTTGATGTCATAGCCTTGTTCTTTTAAAGTTCCAACATCGTCGATCTCGATTCCATCAATGTATTCCATGACCAGAACTTCTCTGGTCGTATACCGATCGATGATGCGAGGTGCATCGATAAACGCACAATCTTCGTATGTTTTACGAAACCGTTTGGCAAACTTCGCTTCATTGGTAAAATCCATCTCTTGTTGAGCGGCCGTCCAGAATTCATCGATGACCATATCCAGATCAACCACACTGCTGACAATCTCACTTAAGTTCAACACTTTGACCGCCTTGCGAAGAAGCCCTACATCTCTTTCCATCCATTCATAAATGTAAGGACGCTGAACTTTGGCAACAACGCGTGTGCCATCTTTTAAGACCGCTTCATGAACCTGGGCAATCGAGGCGGAACCCAAAGGGATCTGCGTAAAAGAGGAAAATACCTGACCCATCGGTTTCCCGTACGCTTTTTCGATCATTTTCTGCACATCGTCAAACGGCATCGGGGTCGCCTGGCTGCGAAGTTTCATCAATTCCTTGCAGTAGCGTTCCGAGAACATGTCCTGGCGAGTCGACATGATCTGGCCGATCTTTACAAATGTCGGTCCCAGATCTTCTAAGATCCGACGGAATTTGACCGGATCCATCCCTTGGCGAATATGGTGTTTGCGCAAGATCTGCAAGATTTGGGCAAAACGTGCCCTTGTCGAAAGCTTATTCGTCTGTTCCATCGTTTCCCTTCTTTCTGTGCAAAGGTGTATTGGTCACAGACTGATCCTGTGTCCACGATTCGGCCCATTCGATCACATCGTGAATTCCTTCTTTTAAAGAGAGTTTTGTCAATCCAAAATGATCTTTTAAGAGTGTTTCCCAATCCGAATTTTGTCTTTGTTTCATAAAAACCTCGAATAAATTTTATCATATTTTGGATCAAAATCAGAATAAATCAGAATTCTTATCTTTTTCTAAAATTCTTTCTTAATTTTTTCAAAATAAAAAAATGCCCGAGAAACTCTCAGGCATCTATCGAATCAATCCGTAAACTTGTCATAGAACTTCATGCTTTCAAGGACACTGGTATCTTCGATCGGATTATCATCCAATCGCAAAGCTTCCAGAAGTTCAAGATCTTTTAATGGATACACATCCGTGATATAGTTCGCTTTCAAAGTCAAAGAACGCAAGAATTTCAGATTCGATAATGGGGTAAGGTCGGTGATTGCATTGTGATCAAGACGCAGATAAGAAATGAATCCTAATTTTTCCAGCGGTTTCAGATCCGAGATCACGTTATTGTAGAGATCGACATTGCAGAGATCCACCAGATCTTTTAACGGTGTCAGATCTTTCACATCATTATTTTCTAAAGAGAGGATCTGAAGCTGTTTCATATCCTTTAGACATCTGATATCTTTGATCTCATTGCGTCCGGCATTGAGGTAGACCATATTTTTCATGTTCTTCAAGATCGAGATATCCTTGATTCGGTTCGTATACAGATCCAGATACACCAGTTTTGTAGCTCTCTTTAAGAAATCAATGCTTTCGAGCTGACAGAACTGCGCTTTGAATACTTCAAGATTTTCAATTGCCTTAAAGCGATTCATGTTTTTGATCTCATTTTTCGAAACATTGAGCCTTTTCAGATTCTTCATCTTGTTCAACAGAGTCAGATCTGTAAAACCTGTCTGCTGCAAATGCAGAGATTCACAGAACTCCAAATCTTTCAAGAAATGGAAATCATCGGCTTGGTTATAGGCTAAATTGATCGAACGAAGATTCGGGAAATCTTTTAACACATCATAATTATGGATATAAGGACAATTGCTCAAATTGAGTCGTTTTAGATTTGTCATCAACATCAGCGGCGAGATATCGCTCATTAAATTCGTTGACAGATCCAGTTCTTCAAGATTTTCGAGATAGGATAGATCTTGGACGTTGAAAAGACGCATACCGGCCATATGCAATTTCTTCAATTGTTTCAAAGAGCCTAAGATCGCAAAGCTGAAAGGTCCGTTTTCGGTATTGATGTATACTTCCTTTAACTTTCGACAACGCTCTAGATATTCCAGACTGTCAACCTTAGCGCGTTCCAGATTCAAATATTCCAGATCGATCATGGCCGCTATACTGCTGATATCCATCGTATAAAGCTTGTTACGAGAAAGATTCAATTTTTTCAGCTGGCGATGACCATGCAGCGCCTGTAAATCGCGAAGCTGGTTCCCCGATACATCTAAGACTTCCAAGTTTCTTAGATCGCGAATCGGTTCCAAAGTTTCCAGCTGGTTATTTGATACATTTAAAACTTCCAGATTTTCTGCCGTTTCCAACCCTTCCAAAGTTTTGATCTCATAGTCGGGTGCATCCAAATGCGTCAATTCCAACATCGCATCCGGCGTCAATTCCTCTTCTTTGATACGCAATGTTCGGGCCACGACCTGTCTTAATACTTCATCCTTGATCAACATAATGCTAACCTCTCTATCGTTACTTTTATGATACAACAAAACTGAAAACTTGTGTTATCAAAAACAAAGAAAATCCATTGAACGATTGTCATTTTTTTATTAGAAACCACACAAAAAATCGTAAAATTTATATATTAGTATAAGATTCCTATTTCTTGTAAAAAATGGACAAAATGGTCTATGAGTGATACAATCAAATTGTAAATCACGATATCGTCTTGAGTGATTGCGAGTATGAATACGGCATACCCCCAGTTAACAACAGAAGATAGTGATTCAGGAGGACATCATGAACACAGGTAAGGTAAAATGGTTTAATGCCGAAAAAGGGTATGGATTCATCACCGGTGAAGATGGCAAAGACGTTTTTGTTCATTACTCATCAATCAACGCTGAAGGATTTAAAACTCTTGACGAAGGTCAGACAGTTACTTACAACGTCATCGAGAGTGATCGTGGAAAACAAGCTAGCGATGTAACCGTAGTTGACGAAGCTGCTTAGATCGTAATTGTCTAAAAAAAGCGCTGTTCTGGCGCTTTTTTTCTTGGAATTATAGTATAATTAAAAATATGGAACTGAATCGTTATGAAACTGTAAAGGCGTACATCTATGAACAATATGCCCGCATCGCCAATGAACCTTTGCGGATCGCAGCCATCACCCATACATCCATGGTCGATGCCTGCATGACGCTTTTGGCCATCACCCGAAGTCTTCCTTTAGAAAGAGCTAAGATTGCGGCACTGTTTCATGACTATGCACAATATATCGACAACTGTAAGCACAGTGAACATGCTCGGCTTTCCAGCCTGTATGCTCACCAATACCTCACTCAGACAAAAGAATACAAAGTCACAGAGATCGATGATATCTGTTTTGCGATTGCCCAGCATTCGCGCAAAGACCAGTTTGATTCTCCCCTTTGTGAATGTTTAAAAGATGCCGACATTCTGGCTCGCTTTCTGGAAGATCCCGCAAAGCCAATGACCGGCATCCGTAAACAACGCTTGATCGACTCGCTGGCCGATATCAAGGATTAGAACTTTTGATAGTAGAGCTTGACTTGTTTGTCGAGCTTTTTTTGTATCTTTTGAAAGCCTAGATCAAATCGCTTGCGATCAAAAATGATCATATCAATATATGAAAAACTCTTCCCGATCGAGCCGGCAATCACTTTCGCATAAGGAGCAAGCGCTTGGGACAGCTGCATAGAAAGCTGCTGGCGGAATAAAGCATCTTCTCTGGATCCAAAAAGATTACCATAATAGATCGTTCCAAACTCTCCTTCTTTCACTTCAAGATCTTTCAGGACATCGGTATTGCCTTCGATTGTATCTTCCGTAAACAAAGGATGGGTCGTAAAGAGAAATTTCATATCTTTGCGGAAAGAATCATCCGCAATCTCTTTGATCGGCTGATAAACACTGTAGATCTCTAAAGGCGAAGCATACGTCTTCCAGCCCTTTTGTTCTACCTGATCCATAAAAGTCTCATAGGCGTCGACCAGATTACAGAATTTGCGATTCGGATCCGGGGCATCTAAGAAATCCACTTCTCCTACATAAGCCTCATACGCACATTGTCCTAAAGCCATTTCAAGAAGATAGATCGACATTTCCCGCTTGTTCTCCGGGTTGGGGATCAAAGAAAATCCCGGACAATAGATCCAGCACTTCCATGTGTTTTGATTTTCCTGCATCTCATAAAATAAAAGAAAATCCGGTAAAGAATAGACTTCTTCTTTGATCTGGACCTGCGCCTGGATTGCTTTTTGCGATAAAGGCGGTAAAAAGGGCTGCAAAATCCAAGATTTTTTTATCGCATCCGGCGCTACGTCACAGACCATCGATGCCAGATACTGGGTTGTTTTATTGGGACCGGTGTCCCATGTCATTTCAAAATCGGCATAAGAATTATCTACGAAAAAATGGCATCCGAAATGAGCATAAGCATACTCATCCAGATCGACGATCCGATCTTGGCATTTTCCATAATCCTGATGGATCAACGCCTCTTTGATTTCTGGCTCACGCTTGGAAAAATCTTCCCAGAATCGTCTTGCGTTCTCTAAAGCACTCATCGATATTCCTCCAAAATCAAAAGCAGCTGTTCCGCCATTCTTTGATGTCCTGTTTCATCCAGGTGCAGCGCATCAAAGGCACCCGCTGTCACATTTTCTAATTCTCTAAAATCGACCTTCCATTTTTGGCACACCGGTTGAAGCCGTGAAGCCATCGTTTCGATCATCTGATAACCCTCTTCGCCAAAATTAGTAAAGGTGCGAAGAATTTTCGAATAGTTGGGATGCATCTTCGGCGGACAAAGCACCAAAAATAGCGGTGTTTTATCAGTATGTTTATAATTATCCGGATCCAAAGCTTCATGCAGGAAAAGATCCATCCCTTTTTCAGCGGAAGTCAACGCATTGGTCCCATAGACTCTTTTGGCATCGTTGGTCCCCAACATGATCACGACCAGATCCAAAGGAACGTGTGTTTTTAATTCCATGGCAATCGTCTTGGCGCCGTTGCGCTGTTCCAAAGCATAAGGATCATCATGGCAGATCGTCCGTCCGCACAAGCCACATTCGATGATCGTATCCTGGGGCATGCGTTTTTGTAGAAGGGCAGTAAAACGATTTTCATACCGCATACCGGTTTGGGCGTTATAACCCCATGTATTACTGTCGCCATAAAATAGAATTCGCATCTCATTTCCTCCTGCACTGGGTTTCTGTGATCAATAGATCCATATCCACATCGTGCGTCTGTTTTTCAAAGACCATTTCCTGACAATCAAACGCCACGCCAATTTTCAGCGCTTTTGCCTGTTTCAAGAAACGATCATAATACCCTTTTCCATAACCTTTGCGATGAAGGCCGCAAAAGCCCGTCATCGGAACCACGACCACATCCAGATCCTGGGGCTGACAAGCTTGTCCGGTAGGCTCTCCCACATGAAAGGCACCTTCTTGCAGTTTCCCCTGATACTGACAAAACCGCATCGAATCCGGTCCTGTCACTTTCGGCAAATAGAGATGGGGATACGAGCATAAAGGACTAAATACATCCACTTCGCCTTGAATAGGAACATAAAGGCCCACCTTCCCTTTTAAAAAAGGCAAAAGTTGGGTAACGATTGCCTGTTCCTTTTGTTTTCTTTGCGAAGCGGTCAATGCCTTTCGCTTTTGAATACACGCAGCTCTATCCAATGGAATCACTCATATCTAATTTCAACATCTGGTTGAGCTCGACGGCATATTCCATCGGCAATTCTCTGGTAAATGGTTCTAAGAAGCCCATAACGATCATTTCCGTTGCCTGTGACTTTGTCAATCCGCGACTCATCAAATAAAACAGCTGTTCTTCACTGATATTCGAAACCGTCGCTTCGTGTTCGATCTGCGATGTATCGTTTTGCGAAAAATTCAACGGGATCGTATCACTGCGAGACAACTCGTCCAAGATCAAAGTATCGCATTCCACTTTACTTTTGGCATAGGCCGCATTTTTAGAATGCTTGACCCATCCGCGATAATTGACTTCTCCGCCTTGACGCGCCACTGATTTCGAAATGATATTGCTGGTGGTGTGCGGGGCCAAATGGATCATCTTGCTGCCGGCATCTTGTTTTTGGCCTTTGCTGCCGACCGCAATCGAAACCGTTGTTCCTTTCGCATACGGCTCAGCCAAGATACAAGCCGGGTATTTCATATTGATGTGCGAACCAATATTGCCGTCGATCCATTCCATATGTCCGTTTTCATAAACGATGGCGCGTTTGGTCACCAGGTTGATGATATTGTTGGACCAGTTCTGCACCGTGCTATAACGGCAGCGGGCATTCTTATGCACATAGATCTCAACGACTGCGGCATGCAAAGAATCCTTGGAGTAGATCGGAGCAGTACATCCTTCTACATAGTGCACATCGGCTCCTTCATCCACAATGATCAGCGTTCTTTCAAACTGTCCCATGCTCATGGAATTGATGCGGAAATACGACTGCAGCGGTTTTTCCAAGGTCACTCCTTTTGGAACATAGATAAAAGAGCCTCCCGACCATACGGCCGTATTCAAAGCTGCGTATTTATTGTCCGTGTACGGAACGATCTTCCCGAAATACTCTTTGACAAGTTCCGGGCATTCCCGTAATGCGGTATCGGTATCAAAGAATAAGACCCCTTTTTCCTGTACCTCTTCCAACATATTGTGGTATACGACTTCGCTCTCGTATTGAGTGCTGACCCCTGCCAAAAACTTCTGTTCCGCTTCCGGGATTCCCAATTTATCGAATGTATTGCGAATCGTATCCGGCACTTCGTCCCAAGATTTCTCTTGTTTATCACTTGGCTTGATATAATAGGTATATTCATCAAAATCAATATGACTCAGATCCGGACCCCAGTTCGGATTTTTTTGTTCCACAAATGATTGATATGCTTTTAAACGCAGATCCAACATCCATTCTGGTTCTTTCTTGATCGCACTGATGGTACGAACCACATCTTCGTTCAATCCTTTTTGTGTTTTAAAAACACTGGTATCTTCATCATGGAAGCCATATTCATATTCATTGGATAATTGCAGATTCTTCTCTTCCATTATTTTCCTTCGCTTTCTTTGATCATATCGCGCAAGGCCTTCCATCCAATCGTTGCACAATTGATCCGATTGGCTTGTTTTCCTACATTTTGAAAGGCAATCGCTTCTTCCAAAAGATCTTCATCATACTCTTTTTGATCGATCATCGAGAAATAATTACGAATGATCTCGTTGGCCTCTTCTTTGGTCTTTCCTTTGACCAGTTCACTCATAATACTGGTGCTGGCTGTGGAGATCGTACAAGCCTGGCCATCAAAGCGCACATCTTCGATACGATCCTGATCAAATTTGACTTGTACTGTAATATCATCAATACACGATTCACTGGCCATATGTTTGGATTGATACGACGGTTCTTCACTCAATTGATGATTTCGCGGATACTGATAGTGATCCATAATAATATCTCGCAACAAATTCGGATCGATTTCACTCATGATCTAGACCCCCTTTTAAAAAAAGATTCCAATACAATTTTCGAGTGTGGCTTCCTGAAGGGCTGCCACTAACTGATCTACTTCTTCTTTTGTGTTATAAATATAGAAACTGGCTCGGCAAGTTCCCGGCACCTGCAAGACATCGACCAGCATCTTTGCACAATGGGTCCCGGAACGAACCGCGATCCCTTTCGTATTCAAGAAACTGGCCACATCTTGTGCCGGGATCATCTGTCCTTTGTCAAAGACATTGAAGGTACAGATCCCGCTTTGCGCCTTTTCATTATAAAAATGGATCGTTTTTAGAGCTTTTGCTTTCTCTAAGAAATATTGTTTCAATTCCCATTCATGGGCATGGATCGCATCTTTTCCGATCGACTGGATGTAGTCGATCGCGGCCCCTAAACCGAGAACCCCTTCGATCGGCTGGGTCCCGCTTTCATATTTTAAAGGCGTTTCCTTTAAGATCAAGGTTCCGCACCGATCAAAACGGGCATTGCTTTCGCCCCCATAATAAACAGGATCCAAAGCATCCAACAATTCTTTTTTTCCGTAAAGGACACCGACGCCTGTAGGACCGCACATCTTGTGAGCACTGAACACAAAGAAATCGACATCCAGATCTTGGACATCGATCGGGATATGTGGTGTGCTTTGGGCTCCATCCACGACCACAAGGGCTCCGTGTTCATGAGCGATCTTAGTGATTTCTTTGACAGGGGCTTCAAATCCCAACACATTCGAGACTTGCGCCAGGCAGACGACCTTGACCTTGTCATGCAGCGCTTTCTTAAAATTCTCGACGGTGATCTTGCCTTCTTCATCCAAAGGTATGTATTCGACTTTGGTCTGGTGAATCTGGCTTGCATGGATCCACGGCAGCACACTGCTGGCATGTTCGCTCTCATCGCTCAGGATCACATCCCCCGCTTGGAGCCGTTGGCCTGACAACATCAAAGCCACCTGATTCAAACCTTCAGAGCTTCCGGAATTAAAAATAATTTCTTCGGGACAGTGTGCGTTTAAAAACGCGGCCGTTTTCTTGCGGGTTCCTTCATAAGCGGCATCGACCTGCGCACTCATCTCATAATCTCCGCGATGGGCGTTGGCCCCCAGATACGTATAATAATTCATGACCGCATCGATGACCGGCTGCGGTTTCAATGTCGTTGCTCCATTATCAAGATAGACTAAAGGACGATGATTCATCGTCCGTTGTAAAATCGGGAAATCTTTCCGACACTCAGCGATCTTCATACAGTCCCACCTTGCTTTCCATCGTCTGTTGAAGTTCTTTTTTCAGATCCTCATCCCTGATTCGTTCCAATACCGGAAGCAAATAACCGATGCTCAACAATCCCATCGCCTGACGATTCGTCAAACCACGAGACTGCAAGTAATAGAGCTGGTCTTCATCCGGCTGTCCAATCGTCTGCGCATGACTGGCTTTGACATCGTTTTCATCGATCAACAGCAAAGGAATGACTTTTGCTTTATGATCCTTGCCTAAAGTCAATACGCGTGTGGTTTGATGAGACTGAGCTTCCTTGCATCCTTTTTGAATGTTGCCTGTGGCAACCATTTGATAATCCGCATCATCAAAGAGAACCGCAAAGTTTCGCATCAGGCCTGTTGTATGTTTTGCCAGGTGAAGCACTTCGATCGTATTGTGTTTATGATAAGTCGATTGTCCCAATTGTCCGCTTAAAAGATCAAAATACGCTCCTTCTTGACAAAGAGTGACTTTTAGATCGAAATCAAAGGCAGCTTCTTCCATATCTAAAAAGCCCATCTGACATTTTGCATCTTTTTGAATCTCGATCTGACAAGTACATTCTGCCGGTGCATTGTGGGCATGATAGACCATCAGATCGCATTGAGAACCAGATAATAAGACAATATGGATTTGTTTGATTTGACTGCCTTCATCCAAAGACAGAAATAGAGAACCAGTTTGGCCGGTTTCAATTTGCACCTCTAACGTTTCTTCCTGGCCAAGGTGCACCGTGTCTTTGAAAGGCTGACTATATCGTTTTTCCATGATCATCGCTTGGCTCCGCAAAGACCGATACTGGAAGGACGAGAAGCTTGTTCTTGTTTCCGGGCAGAAACATGATATTCCTTCTCCAGCCATTCATATCCTTGACGATCGATCTTTTCAATCAATTCTTGCCCGCCAGAGACAACGATCTTTCCATCGACCAAAACGTGGGCATGTGTCGGATTCAAGTATTCATAGAATCGGGCATAGTGAGAAACTACCAGCAGACCGGCCCCTGTTTCTTTTTGGCAGTCATGGATCGCTTCGCTGACGATCTTTAAGGCATCGACATCCAAGCCGGAATCGATCTCATCCAACATGGCAATCGATGGTTTCAGCATCATCATCTGTACGATTTCATTTCGCTTCTTCTCCCCGCCGGAAAAGCCGTCATTTAAAAACCGATGTGCCAGATCGGGTTTCATTTCTAATTTTTGAATGGCTTTATCCATTTCTTTGATAAAGCGAAACAGGCTGATCGGAGATTCCTGCCGGGCATTGATGCATGAACGTAAAAAATCAGAATTGGTCACTCCGCTGATCTCGCTGGGATACTGCATGCCTAAAAACAGACCGGCACGGCTTCTTTCATCCACTTCCATGGACAAAACATCTTTTCCATCCAGCGTGATCGATCCTTGTGTGACCGTATATTTCGGATTGCCCATGATGGCCGCCAACAAGGTACTCTTCCCATTGCCGTTAGGCCCCATCAAGGCGTGGCATTCATTGGAACGAACGGTCAGATCCAATCCTTTTAATATTTCTTTATCTTCTACAGATACATGTAAATCCTGAATAACGAGTTCTGTCATTTCTCTTTCCTCTTTTCCTGTACTAGTGTAACAAATAAGTCCTTAAATCTCAATTCAGACGATTGGAAGATTCATTGCATTTTAAGTTGTTATTGGCTATAATGAGAAAGATTTTTAAGGAGGATCGACATGAATGAATTTTTAAGAAACAACTGGTTTGTTGTCGTGATCGCCGTTATCATCATCGCGTTTGTTTCTTATTTCGTCTACGATGAGACAAAATATAATGTCAGCAAAGCTTCTGAAGATGGCCAGGAAGTGTTGGCAAGCATCGATGAAAAAGCCATTACCGCGAAAGATCTATACGACTCTTCCGCACCGTTCGACAGTTCTCTGATCTATAATATGTATCGCAATCAAGTCGTGGAACAAAGCATCGAAGCAACCGATGATATGAAAGAAGATGCCAAGGAATTAGAGGATGCGATCAATGCGAACAGTTCCAGCACCGCCGATTATGAAACTTCCATCGCCCAGGAATTGGCGATGTATGGGTACAAGGGATATAATCAGCTTTACGACTATTGTCTGATGACCGTCAAGGAAGCTCAGTTACAGCGTGATTATATCGAAGAACATTTCGAAGATTGCATCGAACCTTTAAAAGAAAAGAATCCGCGAACGATTTCCCTTATCTCAATGAGTGTAACCGATCCCGATTCTTTGACCGAAGATGAACAAAAGAAAAAGGATAATATCGATAAAGCTTTGGAAAGTGAAAGCTTTGCGGATGCCGCCACTGCTTATTCGGAAGATACTTCAACCGCTTCGAATGAAGGATTCTATGGTTACCTCGATTCAGGAGCCTTGTCCAGCAGCTCATCTGCTTCTTTGGATGCGACCGTGATTCAAGCGGCTTTAGACTTGGAAAAAGGAGAAACCAGCGACTGGATCACCGTGACTGATCCAAATACTGGTTTAACAAATTTGTATCGTGTTCATGTGGATGAAACCGATATTCAATCCATTTGGGATTCTAAGAATGAAACCGTTTCGAACAGTATCCTTTCTGCGGTATTGAATGCCGATTCCACATTGAGCTATCGCATCATCGAAGATTATGCCAAAGATCTGGATATCGAATTCAAAGATGAGGATACACAGAAAAAGCTGGAAGACTATCTAGCCCAGCAGTTAGGAGATGATAGTGATGAAAGCGAATAAAGTAAAAAGCCTTTTGGCGGCCGGATGTACTTGCCTGCTGATCGGGGGCTGCGCGAATACCGCAACCATCAGCGATGCTTCGGATGTTCTATTTACCGTAGGGGAAACGACGGTGACCCGCGGCGACGAATACGATCTGGTCAAAAATGCCAATGGAGCTACTTTAACGATCGAACTGATTCGTCAGGCCATCATGGATGAAGAAATCGGAAGAAATGAAGAGATTCAGAAAGAAGCCGAAGAACAATATGAATCCAGCGCCTCCAGCACGGAAGATTTTGAGGGCAGCCTGAAAAAAGCGGGCTATAAAGATAAGGAAGATTACATTGATAAGGTCATCATCCCTACGATCCAACAAGAAAAGCTGCTCGACCAGTATTTCACCGATGCGAAAAAAGAAATCAAAAAAACGTATAAACCCACGATTGCCAAGATCTTGGAATGCGATACTCGAGAAGATGCCAAAAATGCCTTAAAAGCTCTGCAGGATGGAAGCGATGAGGCAACCGTATGGGATACGTATTCTGGAGAATCTGCCAATTTCTCGGATGAAGAGATCGTGGTATCGACTTTAATGGAAGAGACTTTGCCGACTTATGTGATCAACACTTTATATTCACAAGACAAAACCGGAATCGTCGATGAAGTCATGACCGATGACGATTCGGAAGATGGTCCATATTATGTTGCCATTCTCGTCAGCAAAGATTATGACGAGAACAAAGACAAGATCCAGGAAAATTTGACATTGCGCAACAGTGATCAAATCGACAACGATTGTCTGGTCTACTATATGAAAAAACATAATTTGGAATTCCATGATCAGGAAATTTTCGACAGTGTTCGATCGACAAATCCAGAATATATCGTCAATCACCCTGAATTAGCAGAAGAGGAAGATCAATAACGACCTTCCTCTTTTAATTTTTTC